>DASRUS010000112.1:0-4931 GCA_035687825.1 Myxococcota bacterium
TCCTCCCCCATGCACTCGGATCTCGATCACGCCCGGCCCGACCGATCGCATCGGCCTCCAGTCGCTCGGCTCGAGGCCGAGCTGCACCAGGTGGAGCTGGTGGCCGGCTTCTCGTCGGGTCTGAGGGGGGAAGGCGCGCAACCGGTCGAGCGTCGCACCGACCCAGATCAGTGCCTTCCCCAACACGGCGATGACTATATCAGAACTTGTATGCCCGCCGCAATGCGACGTAGATGCGGCAGGGTGCGCCTCCGCAGGCATCGAACCGAAGGGGTTTCACCGGCCCGCGTGCCAACGTCATCACTCGAGATCCGGCGGCGTCACCTTGCGCATCCACGCCTCGTAGTCGCCGTCGTAGCCCACAGCGCGCTGGCGCTTCCCGACGCGCGCGAGAAGCACAGAGAGCTCCGCCGGCGAGAGTTTGGGCCGCGGCGCGAGGCCCTGCGCGATCTCGTCGGCTTGCGCGCGCGCGGTGGCGCCGGCCGCGTCCGCGAGCGCCTCCTCGCCGTCGTGCCCGCCCTCGCCGAGGCCGAGGAAGCGCTCGATCACCCACTCCGACACCGCTTCCGCGTGCTTGCGCGACGCCACGATGTTGCCCTTGCCCGTGACGACGTTGCCCGCGGAGAAGAGCGTCGGATAGGCCGCCAGGCGTCCCACGTCCCAATCGACGAACTCGTAGAGCTCGTTCTTCATGGGCACGCCGGGCAGAGGCTCGGGGATGCTCCCGATCGAGCTCACCACGTACGGGCCGCGCCGCTCGAAGGTCTCGTCCGTCGCGACGAGCTTCCCGTCCTGCATGCGCGTGCGCCGGAAGCGCAGGCCCGCGAGGCGATCGCCCTCCAGCACGAGCCCGTCCGGCGCCGCGAGCACCTCGACCTTGAAGCGGTACTTCTCCATCGCCTTCTCGAGCAGCTTCGCCCGCGCGCCGCGCATCTTCTCGAGCCGCTCGGGGGACGCGCCTTCGGGAAACTCGACGAGCGGCATGTCCTCGGCGCGCCGCCTGTAGAAGAGCGTGCAGCCCGCGAGGCCGAGGTCCTCGAAGCGCAGGCCGTGGCTGGCCAGCAGCTTCGGGATCCCCTTCACCTCGAGCTCCACCATGGGCGCCTCGATCCCGCGCTCGCGGAGCGCCCCACGCGTGGTCTCGAGCATGAGCACCTTCACCACGTCGATCGAGGCCAGGCCGCCGCCCACCACGATCACTCCGTCCATCGGCTCGAAGACGGGCCCCGAGTAGGCCGCCTCGTTCGCGTGGTTGAACCAGATGACGAAGGGATTCTGGTAGACGAGCCCGCGCCCGACGTACGCCTCCGCGCCCGCCACCGGCAGGGGCCGATCGCGCCACGCTCCGTTCGCGAGCACCACCGCCGAGAAGCCCCACTCGCTCGCGATGGCCCCGAGCGGCACGTCCCGGCCCACCTTCGTGAGCGGCACGAAGTGCACCCCCGGCCGCGTGAGCTTCGCGCCGATCGTCTGGTACTCCTTGCGCCGCAGCTGCACGTGCCAGCGCGGCAGCCCGTCCTCGATCTTCCCGAAGGGCCGCGGGTTCTGCTCGAACACCACCGCGACGCAGCCCCGCTCGGCCAGCTCGCCGGCCACCTCGGCCCCGGCGGTGGCGCCGCCGACCACGGCGACGGCGTGGGCGGGGATCTGCGACGGGTTCGCCATCCCTCCATGATCGCAGGCGCGGACGGGGTTCTCAATCCGATCGTCGCGACAACGTACGGGCCGCGGGGAGGAAGGGGAGGTACTCGAGTTTCGCGGCCAGTCGCTCGCGCGTTCCTTCCTTCCGTGTAGCCTCGTCTCCCGGAGGACTCCCACCATGCCCGCACGCCCCCGCACCAGCCGACTCGGCCGCTGGATCGAGCCCAACAACCTGCGACTCCTCTTCGCGGCGGGGAGCTTCTTCGGGGACGTCGCGGAGGACCTGCGCCAGGACCTCTCCTTCGGGCGCGTCGTCGGGCGCGCGCTCGCGCGGGGTGATGCTCCGCCGCCCGAGGTGAACCTGGCCAGCCTCTTTCCGAAGACCCAGGCGCAGCCGCTCGCGGCGTTGCGCGGGAAGCGGATCGGGCTCGTGGCCTCGGGCGGGAGTGGCGCCACGGCGTCGCTCGTCGGGGTGAAGCGTGCGTTCGAGGAGGCGGGCCTCGAGGTGGCCGCGATCTCCGCGTGCTCGGGCGCCATGCTCTTCGCGTCGCTCTGGGCGTGCGGCCTCTCGGCCGACGAGATGGCGGAGTTCTGGCTCCGGCTTCGCGGGCGCGACTACGTCGACCCCGGCTGGCGCGAGCTCGCGCGGGCCGGGCTGCGGCGCTTCCGCGACTTCGGTGGGCTCCTGCGGGGCGAGGCCGTGGAGCGCACGTTCCGCCGCCGGCTCGGCGCCACGACCCTCGGCCGCACGCGCATCCCCCTCCACGCCGTGGCGTGGAACATCGACCGCAACCGCGTCGAGTACCTCGGTACGCGCACGACGCCGCGCCTCAGCGTGGCGCGTGCCGTGCGCACGGCGATCTCGATCCCGCTCTTCGTCGAGCCGGTGCGGATCGGTCGCCACCTCTACGGCGACGGCGGCGTGGTGAGCATCTTCCCGGTGCGGCCGCTCGTGGATCTCGAGGAGCCCCTCGACCTCGTGCTGGGCGTCAACTGCTACTGCCCGCCGGGCTTCCTCGGCGAGGACATCGGCGCGTGGCGGCGGCGCGACTTCGCGATCCTGCGCGCGAGCGGGCAGCTCCGCTGGTCCGTCTACCTCGAGCTCGCGCGGGAGAACGCGCGGCTCCTGGGCGAGCGCCTCACGCTGATCCACCCCGTACCCTACAGCGAAGTGCGTGGCGCGAAGTTCTACGAGAGCTTCCTCGACCGCTCGCGCTGGCCGGCCTACATGCGGATGGGACGGCGGGCCGCGAGCGAGGCCCTCCAGCGCATGGCGGGGCAAGATCCGGCGCGCGGAGGAGGCGCGCGCCTCGCGCGCGGCGTGCCAGGGCGACGAGCGCGAGGAGCGCGGCCGGGTCGAGGAGCGCGCGCCCCGGCGAAGCCCGCGCCCCGCAGCGCGAGGCCAGAGACTAGCCAGAGCCGAGCGGGTCGGGCGCCGGTTGATCGTCCCTCGAGGATCCGTCGAGCGCGCGCGGGGCGTTGTGCCCCAGCACATCGACCGGGCGCATCGCGGCGTGCATACTCGGGCCACCGTGGATTCGAGGTGACAGCGCGATGACGGGATTACGCTTGCTTCTTCTCATCGTCCTCCTCGTCGCAGCCTGGCTCGCGCGGACGCTCTGGCTGGGCGGCGTCTTCCGCACCCTCGAGCCGCACTTCGCGGGGCGCTGCACCGAAGTCTCGGGCATCCCCGGGCCCGAGGACCTCACGATCCATCCCCGGACGGGCGTCGCCTACGTCTCGGCGTGCGATCGGTTCGCCCTCGAGCGGGGCGAGTCGCCGCGCGGCGCGCTCTACGCGTACCCGCTCGAGGCGCAGTCCCCCTCGCCCGTGAACCTCACGTCGGCGGAGCTCACCGACGCGTGCCCGCATGGGATCAGCCTCTGGGTGGATCCCGACGGGAAGGACCGGCTCTTCGCGATCGTCCACCGGGGCGGGCGCCATTCGATCGAGGTCTACGACCTGGAGGGCGATCGCCTCGTCCATCGCGAGTCGCTCGCGGATCCGCTCCTCCTCTCTCCCAACGATCTCGTCGCCGTCGGCCGCGACGCGCTCTACGTGACGAACGACCACGGCTGGCCCCCGGGCTTCGCGCGAACACTCGAGGAGTGGCTGCGTCTGCCCCTCGCGACGGTCGTGCACTGGGACGGCTCGCGCTTCTCGAAGGCCGCCTCGGGCATCCGCGTGGCGAACGGGATCCAGGCGAGCGCGGACGGACGCACGCTCTTCGTCGCCGGAAGCCTCGACCGCGAGGTCCGCGTCTACGACCGCGACGCCGCCACCGGAGCCCTGGTACTTCGCGAGGAGGTCCCCCTCGACACGGTCCCCGACAACATGGAGCTCGACGCCGACGGCGGCCTCTGGATCGGCGCCCACCCGAAGGTGCTCGAGCTCGTGCGCTATCGGAACGGACGCGCGCCGCGGGCGCCCTCGCAGGTGGTCCGCGCGAGCCGGACGGCGGGCGGCGAGTGGGCCGTCGAGGAGGTCTTCCTCGACGCGGGCGAGACGCTCTCCGCCTCGAGCGTCGCGGCCGTGCGCGGAAACCGGCTCCTCGTCGGTGGGATCTTCGAGCCCCGCTTCCTCGACTGCCGTCTCGGGGACGTTCCACCTGGATCACAACTTCGGGGCCAGTCCTACCCGCCCGAAGTCGCCCGGATCCAACCGGCTGGAGTGTCCCTCAAGTACGGATCCAGGTGGAACGTCCCCGAAGTTCAGAGCAGGCCTTCCCACGCGCGGCGCTCCCGCTCGCCGGGGTCGTACTGGACCTCGCACGCGCGCCCGAAGACGAGGGTCGCGCGGCGCTCGGCGTCGTAGCGCGGCCAGCGCGCGCCGGGGAGGCGGGCATGGCTCGGATCGCCGCCGCGCGCGAAGGCGAGCCAGGCGTCCATCGCCGTCTCGGAGAGGCGCTCCGCCTCGGGGCCCTTGCCCGAGAGGAAGTCGATGCCGGGCTTGTCGAGGACGCCGAAGACGAAGCCGAGCTCGATCGCGTGGCACGCGCCGAGGGCACCACCCAGGGCGGGCGACTCCCAGTCGAAGCGGTAGACGAAGACGTCCTCCGCGTGGTCGAGCTGCGCCTCGGCGAGGCGCAGGGCCGGGATGCGGAAGACGCGGTCCGTCTCGACCGCCACGAAGAGATCGCTCGGCTGCACGAGCCCCCGCTCCGCGAGGGCCTCCTCGTAGGCCGCCACGAGTCGCTCCGCGGCGCCGGCCCCCACCTGCCGCTCGACGCGCGCGAGGAGAGCGGGGCGGTCGAGCTGACGCAGCCCCGTGTCGATCATCGAGAAGAGCTT
>DASRUS010000113.1:0-2500 GCA_035687825.1 Myxococcota bacterium
GCGCGGCGCGTACGGCGACCAGGGACTCACGTTCGGCGCGCTCGATGCGCTGCTCGAGGGCGGCGAGCGCGAGCCGGGCGCGCCCCTCGTGCTTCCCGCCGCGAGCGTCGCGATCGAGGCGGGCGAGCTCGCCCTCGAGACAATCCGCGGTCCGCTGCGGGCGACCTTCACCGCGGGCGGGAGCGAAGGCGAGGGGGGCCGCATCGAGGGCCACGCCGATCTCGAGGCGCAGCATCCGCTCTTCACCGCGAAGGGGAGGCTCGACGCCGCGGGAGGCGCGGAGGAGCTCGCGGGCGCGCTGACCCTCGAGCTCGGCGTGGAGGGCGAGGTCGCGGCGGGGACCACCGTGTCGGGGACCCGGCTCTCCGCCCGGGCCGAGCTGCGCTCCCACGACGGCGCCTTCGAGATCGACGCGACGGTGCCGGCCTTCCCCCTCACGGTCTCGCTGCGCCGGGCGTCGGGGGAAGCGCTCCTCGTGCGCGGCGAGTCGCCCGCGCTGCGGATCCGCGGGCAGGGGCCGCCCGACCCCGAACGATTCGCGCTTCGCGTCGAGAGCGAGGGGGGACGGCTCGAGGCCCGGGAGCTCGACCTCGAGGTGCGCGACGTCGCGGTCGCGCTCGACCTCGCGAACCTCGCGTCCCTTCCGGTGGGGCGCGTCGCGGCCGGGCGCATCCTCGACCTCGCGCGACCCGAGCGCTTCGCGCCGCTCTCCCTGCGCGGCGAGCTCCGCGCCGAGGACGGCGCGCTCGGCTTCGACCTCACCCTCGGCGACGGGGGCGCGCTCGCGGTCGAGGCGAAGGGACGCCACGATCCGCGCAGCGGCGCGGGCCGGGCGCACGTGCGCGTGGCACCCCTCGCGTTCGAGGGCGGGGGTCTCCAGCCCGCGGCGTTGCTGCCGATGCTCGGCGACCGGATCCGCGACGCGAGCGGCGCGATCCAGGCGGTCGGCGACTTCTCCTGGCGCGAGGGCGCCGCGCAGGGCGCCCTCGACGTCGCGCTCCGCGACCTCTCCGGGTCGAGCGAGCTCGCCGACGTCGAGCGGGCGAACGCGGCGCTCCGCGTCGCGTGGCCGCTCTCCACGCCGCCCCGCCAGCTCCTCGCGCTGGCGCGCCTCGACTGCGGGCTCGAGCTCACCGACGGCCTCGTCGAGTTCGAACTCCGGCCCGACGGAGTGCTCGTGGTTCCCTCGGCGGAGTTCGCGTTCGCCGGCGGCCGGATCTCGACCGCGGGCGAGCTCGACCCCGCGGCGGAGGAACGGAGCCTCGTCCTCGCCGTCGAGGACCTCGACCTCGGCGCCCTCTTCGCCCTGGTCCCGCTCGAAGGCCTCTCGGGGGAGGGAACGCTCTCGGGCGAGATCCCCGTGGTCGTGCGCGGCGACGCCGTCGAGATCCGCGGCGCGTTCCTCGCGTCGAGCGAAGCCGGCGGCTGGATCCGCTACCGGCCGGGGGAGGGCGCCGCCGGGCTCGCGACGAACCCGGGCATGGCCATCGCCCTGCGCGCGCTCCAGAACTTCGCGTACGAGACGCTCGAGGTCCGCGTGGACGGCGACGCGCTCGGCCCCGTGGTCGTGTCCGCGGCCCTGCGCGGGTCGAACCCCGACCTCGAGGCGGGGCGCCCCGTCGAGTTCAACCTCAGCGTCGAAGGCGAGCTCGGCGATCTCGTGGAAGCGGGGATGACCTCCTACCAGATCCCCGAGGAGATCCAGCGCCGGCTGGGCGAGTTCGCGGAGCGGAGCCGCTGAATCCGGATCGGCCTCCGCGCGTCGCATGACCCGAGCCCGCGCTGGACGCCCCGGTCCCCAGCCGATAGCTTCGCGGGCCCCCGAGCAGGAGGTCGCGTGGTCCAACGGTCGCCGCGAGGAGCCTTCGTCTGCCTCGTTCTCGTGTGGCTCGGCGCGGCGTGCACGCCCAAGCTGCAGATCGAGGCCCCCCGCGAGCCCATCACGATCAACCTGAACGTGAAGATCGAGCACGAGATCCGGGTCAAGGTGGACAAGGACCTCGAGCAGCTCTTCTCCGAAGAGAGCGACATCTTCTGACGCCTGGAGGCGCCATGCGAAGCCGGGTCGAAACGGCTTTCCGACTCGCCGCGGCGTTCGCCGCTGCGGTCTTCCTCTTCGCCTACGCGCCCGCGGCGCGCGCCGACGCCCTCGACGACGCCCGGGCCAGCGGCCTGGTGGGTGAGCGCCTCGACGGCTACCTGGGCCTGGTGGACCCGAACGCCCCGGCCGCCGTGAAGACCCTCGTCGAGGACGTGAACAAGAAGCGGGCGCACCATTACGAGACGATCGCCAAGAAGGAAGGCACGAACGCGACCGCGGTGGCCGCGCTCGCCGGGGCGAAGCTCGTCGAACGGGCGCCCGCGGGTCAGTTCGTCATGGACGCCTCGGGGACCTGGAAGAAGAAGTAGGAGCGTGACCCCGCCCGCCGCGTGGTTCCAGGAGGCGCGCTTCGGGCTCTTCGTCCACTGGGGCCACTACGCCCAGCACGGCTGGGAGGCC
>DASRUS010000114.1:0-2110 GCA_035687825.1 Myxococcota bacterium
AGGCGCGCAAGGAGGAAGAGGACATCTGAGCTCGAACGGCCTAGCTCAGTACCCGAGCAGGAGCTCGGCGGCGGGGTCGCGGAGGTGGACGCGCCGGGGATCCTCGACGGGCCGGGAGCGCCCGTCCACCACGACCTCGCGCAGCGGGCGAGCGAAGGGCGACTCGAGCACGATCCCGCCCGGCGGGCGACGGAGGCCGCTGCCGAAGCTCGCACGCACACGCTCCTCGCCCTCGGCGAAGAGCGTGAAGTCGAGGGGTCCGAAGCGGGTGGGAAGCCCCCGGACGCGAACGCCGGGCGCCTCGCGCACCCACGCCTCGGGCACCCCCGCCGCGATGACGAGGGCCGCGTCCTCCTCACGCTCATAGACGAAGAGACGGCGCACGGCGCGCACGAAGCCCGAGGCCACCCAGCCGTGAGGCAGGTCGCCGAGGAAGCGCGGCGCCCGCGGGCTCCGCGTCGCCACCTCGGGCCACTGACGCCACGCCGGGGGGCGCTGGTCGTCGATCCACCACTCGAGGAGCGCGAGCGCGCGCTCCTTCCAGCCGAGGCGAAGGCACGCCACCGCATTCCGGATCTCGTAGGGCGTGTACGCCTCGGCGGTCGCCTCCCCGCGGCGGCGCGCGTCGAACTCCTGCCAATAGCGCTCGAAGGTGCGCTCGACCCCCGCGCGCGGGAGACGCCCGCCCTCGCCGCACGGGTCGAAGGCGATCGCGCTGGAGCTCGGGTCGAAGTCGCCGAGCTCGACGGAGCCGGGCAGGAAATCGATCCCGTGGCGCGCCATCGTGCGCGCGATCGAGGCGTGGAGGTCGCGGCGCATGGCGTCCCGGAGGTGTCCGATGCGCTGCGCCGCCTGCCCCTCGCCGAGCACGGACGCTGCCTCGGCGGCGGAGTCGAGCGCGCAGACCGCGAAGAAGTCGTCCCAGTAGGCGTGGACCGGCCGCGACGCATAGCCCTCGTGGCTGATCGACTCGGGAAGGAGACCGAAGCGCGGGTCGCCCTGGAGATCCGCTCCCGTCCGCTCCGCGCGCAGCGCCGCGATCGCGTCCAGCGCCCGGACCACGCGCGGCCAGAGCTCGCGCAGGAAGACGTCGTCGCCCGTGAGGCGGAAGACCTCCACTACCGCCCAAGCGAACTCTCCGTGGCTGTCGTGCTCGACGCTGAGATCGACGCCGCGGCGGTCCACGGCGCAGGGGATGCGCCCGTCGGCGAGCTGGTGCGGCGCGTACCAGCGCAGGAAGGCGCGCGCCTCCTCGGCGAATCCCATCTCCGCGAGCGCCGTGGCGGTGAGGCTCCCGTCGCGGATCCACGAGCGCCGGTAGCAGCGCGGCCCGGGCTGGATGCGCGGACCCTCGCGATTCACGAGGATCCATGCGAGGGACGCGCGCAGGCTCGCCTCGAAGTGCGCGCACGAGGGCGGCAGCGCGATCGGCACGCGGGCGAGACGTGCGCGCCAGGCGGCGACGCTGTCTCCGAGCCGCGCCTCGCCCCAGGCGCTCGCCGCCGCGCGATCGAGTCCGGCGGGCGCGGGCGGCGTCTCGTCGTGGAGGGGCACCGCGAGGACGACCTCCTCGCTCCCACCGGGTGCGAGCCGGAGATCGAACGCGAGGACGCCCTCCGCGAAGCCGAGGGGGTCGTCCACGCGCTCGGAACTCGGGACCCGCCCTGCGAAGACGGCGCGCAGGCCTTCTTCGGAACGCGCCGCGCCGAAAGCATCGGGTGCGGTGACGGCGATCACCTCGCGCGCGCCGTTCACGCGCACGCGCGCGGCGTCGCACTCCACGCGCGTGATCGGTGCCACGGCGCTCGCGAGGTTCAGGCTCTGCCAGGCGGGCGTCACCTGGAACGGTCGGATCGCGAGGAAGAGCCGCGCGCGGCGCGGCTCGCCGCCCGGGTTCTCCACGACGTAGCGCGCGACGAGCTGGCTTCGTCCGGGCTCGCCGGACCCGAACGCCGTGATCCGCAGCCGTAGGCCCGCCGCGGTCCACTCGACGGAGGGGATCGGGAGGTGGCCGTCCGCGAGGGACGCGCGGGTCTCCACGTCCGCCCAGGTGAGGAGCCGCGCGTCCGTCCACAGGAAGGGCTCGACCGTGAATGCTTCCGCGTCGATC
>DASRUS010000115.1:0-16531 GCA_035687825.1 Myxococcota bacterium
GGTCCCCCAGCTGAGTCAGGGGAATAGGCAGATCGGTGCTTTGGCTGAAATAGGCGGCGCAGTGCCGCGCAGCTGAGCGCCGATCCGTTAGACGCGCTGCGACAGCCTAGCTCGGGAGCCGGCCTACCCAGTACGCGGGCCGGCGTCGATCGTGCGCAACCGCGAGAACCTGCACCCGGTCCGGCAACTCGATGTAGACAACGTGGTAGGGGAATCGGCGAACGAAAACCCGACGGATGTCTTCGTCGTCAACTCCAGGGGTCCGCGACCCGATCCGCGGGTTCGCTTCGATCCGGGCCACCGCGGCATCAACCGCTGCGAGAAACTCCCCGCCGAGTCCGAGCCGATGCTCCTCGTACCAGCGCACGGCTTCCGCCATCTCGGCGTCCGCCTCCTGGCTGATCCGAAGCGGCAACTTCAACGCTTGCTGAGCCCATTCCGAATCCGGTCACGGACCTCGGGCCACGGCCTTCCAGGGTCATCACCGGAGCGAGCGCGCGCCGCCCGACGTTCAATTTCCGCAGCCCATGCCGCCTCGGCATCCTCGTCGGGTGCCCCGTCCAAGCTCGCGAGCAACTCCGCGACCAGCTCCGCGCGCTCCGGTAGGCCCAGCTTCAGGGCGTCCTCAAGCAGCTTCTCGCCTACTTTGCTCACGGAGACGAGGCTACCCCGAGGAGTGCCGTCTAACAAGCTGAAGCTGCCGGCCGCGGGCTTCAGCCAATCGAGCGGCTTCAGCCTGACACGGGGCGTGGTAGCATTTCGCGCGGCCGCAGCTTACCCGTGATAGTCTGGAGAACCTGATGAAGTCGGCACTTGAGGAGCCGCAAGCCGGCGCGCAAGCCGCCTCCTCGAGGCAGAACCGGCTGATCATCGTGCTCGCCGATATCAGCGGCTACACCGATTTGATGGTGGCCAACCAGACCACGGCCGTACACGGCCAGATCATCGTCTCCATGCTGATCGAGGCGATCCTGAAGGAGGTCGACATCCCCCTGCAGCTGCAGGAGATCGAAGGCGACGCGGTCTTCCTCTACGCCGAGCATCCCGGCTCCGAGGCGCAGTGGCAGGAGGTCTGCGACCACGTGGGCCGCAAGCTCCCGCGCTTTTTCGAGGCCTTCGCAGAGGCGATCATCGCGGCGGAGGAATCCACCGTCTGCCGCTGTGCGGTTTGCCAGAACGAAGAGCTGCGTCTCAAGATCGTGGTACACAGTGGCGAGGCTGTCTTCCACAGCATCCGCGGCCGCGCCCAGGTCTCCGGCGTTGACGTCATCCAGGCACATCGCCTACTGAAGAACTCCATTCCAAGCAACGAGTACATCCTGCTGACGGAGGCGGCGCACGAGCATCTCGGCCCGTCGCTGGACCTGGGGTTCGCCGAAGGCGAGGAGACATACGAGGGGCTCGGTTCGATCGGGACCTTCGTGCATTTTCCGGGAGATCAGGAAGGTGTACGCCGGAAGTTCTACGCACAGTCGGCCGGGCAGCTCGCCTGGGGCGGCGTGCGCTACGCGGGCTGGGTGATCGTCGAGCAGTTCAAGGCGCTCTTCCAACACCTGCGTCTCCCCATCGCGCCCGTCAGCACACCTCGCCGTATCGGCTATGCGACCTTCATGGTTCTGATCGCGCCGCTGGTCTTCCTGACGCTCGCCACGACGACGCCCATCCGGCTGATGCTTCGCCGCGCGCGTCAGAACTGACTACGCTCCCGCTTTCCGCGGCAGTGATCTCCACCAGCCGGGGCACCGTCGCGACAGTCAATCTGAATGCCTTCCGGTCGCTCCACCGAACCTCCCTTCGCCGCAACTACTGTCCTACGACGCCGAATCCCCGGAAGAGCGACTCGCCAGGCGCGAGACTCGGTGGACACCCGTCGTGGGCGCCGTCTAAACCAACACGGATGAGGCCTCTCCCTGTCGAGAGGTAAACAACTCCCTCTGAGCGCGGCCGCCGGGTCGCGATCCGTTTCTTCGAGCGTCGAACGTCGATGGCCCGCGTGACGACGTCCTTCGTGAGCGAGGTCCCGTGGCCAGAGTTTTGCGAGCTGAACACGACGCTTCGGGAACATCTCGACTTTGTCACGCAGCGAATCAGCCGGAGCGCGATCCACGGCGACTCCACGGAAGCCGAGGAGCGGCCGGGCGAAGCCCACGGGGCAGCCCGACCGGGCGTGCCCTCGCTCGAGCTCCCCTCATCCCTTCACCACGCGACTCGGCGTCCAACATCCATGCGGCCCCCTCCTATCCAGGGTGGTAGGCAACTCCTTTCGCGGCCGCAGGCCGCGATGCTTCGAAGACCCCGCCGTCGCCCGCTTTTTCGTCAGCAGGCCAAAATCGCACCCAAAGTTTCGCCAGACCTTCCACCGGGCGCTCGTGTTTGGCGAATCTCACGGGATGTGGGCGGTCCTGCGGGAGAGGAGAGCCAGACGCCGCTCGACCTCGGTACGGCGCCGCCTCCCGCCTACACCACGAGCCGCACCGGCTCCAGGGCCTTCTCGTCGAGCCAGCGCACGAGGTCGCGCAGCGCCTCGGGGCGGATCTCGTGGCCCATCTCGAACTCGCGATAGGTGAGGCCGACACCGAGGCGGATCAGCGCGTCCCGCGACTCGCGCGCGCGCTCCACGGGGATCATCGGGTCCTCGGTCCCGTGCACGACCAGCACGGGGAACCCCTCGTGCTCGGGCTGCTTCGGGGGCACGAGGGGCGCGGGGAGCCACGACGAGAGCGCCACGAGCCCCGCGAAGCGGCGGGGCTCGCGCAGCGCGATGTCGTAGGCCATGACGCCGCCCTGGCTGAAGCCGAGGAGCACGAGCTTGCGACGGTCGATCGGGTAGCGGGCGACCGCCTCGTCGAGGAAGCGCCGCAGGAGGTCCGCGCCGCGCTGGAACGCGCGCGGATCGGGAGCGCCGCCGCCCGCGCCCGCCAGCGGAAACCAGCCGTGGCCCACGACTCCCGGCCCGATCTCGAAGGAGACCGGCCCCTCGGGGCAGAGCACGAGCGCGGACCCGCGCTGGAGGAAGGGGGCGAGACCGAGGAGATCGTGCGCGCTCGCGCCCCAGCCGTGCAGCGTGACGATCGTCGGAAAGGGGCCGTCGCCGGCGGGCACGTGCGCGGTGTGGAGGAGCTCCATGGGCGCGCAACATAGCGGCGGATCGGGGACCGACCATGGGATCGCCGCCCCGCCCGTGCTATCCGATCCCCATGGCCGGCCGGAGCCTCCTCGACAAGGTCTGGGACGCGCACGCGGTGCGCGAGCTCGCGAACGGGCAGACGCAGCTCCTGATCGGCCTCCACCTGATCCACGAGGTGACGAGCCCGCAGGCCTTCGCCGAGCTCCGCGAGCAGGGCCTGCGCGTGCGCTTCCCCGGGCGCACCTTCGCGACGGTGGACCACATCATCCCCACCGATTCCCAGATCCGGCCGCTCGGGGATCCCCTCGCCGAGCAGATGATGCAGGCCCTCGAGCGCAACTGCCGCGAGCACGGCATCCCGCTCTTCGACCCCGCGAGCGGACGCCAGGGGATCGTGCACGTGATCGGCCCCGAGCTCGGGCTCACGCAGCCCGGCCAGACGATCGCCTGCGGCGACAGCCACACCTCCACGCATGGGGCGCTCGGCGCCGTGGCTTTCGGCATCGGGACGAGCCAGGTGCGCGACGTGCTCGCCACGCAGTGCCTGCTGCTGGCGCGCCCGCGCGTGCGGCGCATCGACGTCACGGGCAAGCTCGGCGCCGGCGTGTACGCGAAGGACGTGATCCTCTCCATCATCCGCCGCCTCGGCGTGAAGGGGGGGATCGGCTTCGCCTACGAGTACGGCGGCGCGGTCGTCGAGGCGATGAGCCTCGAGGAGCGCATGACGGTCTGCAACATGTCCATCGAGGGCGGCGCGCGCGTGGGCTACGTGAACCCCGACGACGCCAGCTTCGCCTACCTGCGCGGGCGCGAATTCGCGCCCCGGGGCGAGGCGTTCGAACGCGCGGTGGCGTACTGGCGCGGGACCGTGAGCGATCGCGACGCGCGCTACGACGACCGCGTCGAGCTCGCCGGCCGCGAGATCGCGCCCACCGTCACCTGGGGCATCAACCCGGGTCAGAACGCGGGCGTGGGCGAGAGCATCCCGACGCTCGACGCGACCCCCGAGGGCGAGCGGCCCGCCCTCGAGGAGGCGCTCGCGCACATGCGGCTGCGCCCCGGCGCGCCGATCGCGGGCACGCCCATCGACGTGGCCTTCATCGGCTCGTGCACGAACGGGCGGATCTCGGACCTGCGCGAGGCTGCTCGCGTGGCGCGCACGGGCAAGGTCAGGCCCGGCGTCCGCACCTTCGTCGTGCCGGGCTCCCAGGCGGTGGCGCAGCAGGCCGAGGCGGAGGGCCTCGACGCGATCTTCCGCGCCGCGGGCTTCCAGTGGCGCGAGCCTGGCTGCTCCATGTGTCTCGCCATGAACCCCGACAAGCTCGTGGGCGACGAGCTCTGCGCCTCCACCAGCAACCGCAACTTCAAGGGACGCCAGGGCTCGCCCACCGGCCGCACGCTGCTCATGTCGCCGGCCATGGTCGCCGCCGCCGCCATTCACGGCCGGGTCGTGGACGTGCGGGAGATCCTCTGATGCCGCCCCGGGTCGAGCGCGTGGCGGGCCGGGCGTGCGTGCTGCGCGGGAACGACATCGACACCGACCGCATCATCCCCGCGCGCTACCTGCGCTGCGTCAGCTTCGACGGGATCGGCGAGCACGCCTTCGCCGACGACCGCGCCCAGGCGAAGGGGAACCACCCCCTGGACGATCCCCGCTTCGCGGGCGCGTCCATCCTCGTCGTCGGCCGCAACTTCGGCTGCGGGTCTTCGCGCGAGCACGCGCCCCAGTCGCTGCTGCGCTTCGGCTTCCAGGCGTTCGTCGGCGCGTCCTTCGCCGAGATCTTCGCGGGCAACTGCACGGCGCTGGGACTCCCGTGCGTGACGCTCGCGGAGGAGGATCTCGCGAAGCTCGTGGACTCCGTCGAGCTCGACCCGGCGCAGGAGGTGATCGTCGATCTCGCGAAGCGCAGCGTGACCTCGCGCGCCGGCACGCTCCAGGCGTCCATGCCCGAGGGCGCGCGCCAGCAGCTCCTGGAAGGAACCTGGGACGCGACCGCCGTCCTGCTCGAGGCGGGCGACGCCATCGAGCGCACCGCGGCGCGGCTGCCCTACCTCCGCGGGTTCGCCGCGACGAGCTCCTAGCCGCGCCCCAGTTCGGGGCGCGCCGCGCGCGCGCCCGCGCGGCTCCGCCGCCGCAGCCACACCACGACGCGCAGCGCGAGCGCAGCCACGAGCGCCGCGCTGGAGAGCGCCGCCCAGACCGCGTGCGCGCCCTTCGCCTGGCTGAGGGTTCCGGCGAACGTGAACGCGAAGACGAACCAGAGATAGTGGATCCCCGTGCGGTGCAGGCGGTTCCACGCGCGCGGGCCGAGCCAGGCGGCGCTGCGGTCGAAGGAGGTGGCCGCCATCGCGGCGAGGAGCCCGTAGGCCAGTCCGCCCGCCACGAGCGTGCCCGGCTCCGGCGCCACGCCCGTCGCCCGGCTGAGCCCCACGATCGCGATCCCGTGCACGAGGTGCGAGACGGCGAAGCAGACGCCCACGTAGCGTCGGTTGCGGATCAGCCAACGCGTGAAGGGTCGATCGACGAGGGCGCGCAGGCTCGATGCGAGGTACGCGAGGAGGAAGAGCGCGAGCGACGTGCGCGCCGTGGCGCGCAAGAGGGCGCGCATCCCGTCTTCGCCCGTCCCGTGGAGGCCCAGCACGATCGCCGCGAGCGCGCCCACCGCGAGCGCGGTGATCCCGACGAGGCTCCAGCCGTGCAGCACGCCGCGCCTCCTTCGCCCGGGCTCGCCCGCCGCGCGCCGGCCGGCGCCTCAGCGCCCCTGGAAGCGGGGCGGTCGCTTCGCGAGGAAGGCCTCGATCCCCTCCACGCGATCCTCGCTGGCGAAAATTTGCCCGAAGGCGGCCTGCTCGAGCGCGTGGGCCACGCGCGCGTCGGCGTCCTGGCCCTGGTGGATCAGGCGCTTCGCCGCGGCGACGGCCAGGGGGCCGTGCTCGGCGACCTTCTCGCCCGTGGCGATCGCCTCCTCCACGACGCCTTCCTCCTCGCACACGCGGTTCACGAGCCCGATGCGCCGCGCCACGATGGGACCGATGGGCTCGCCGGTCAGCACCAGCTCCTTGGCCCAGGCGGGCCCCACGCGGCGCGCGAGGCGGCTCGTCCCGCCGAAGCCGGGGATCAGGCCGAGCTTCACCTCGGGCTGGCCGAAGCGTGCCTGGCGCGAGGCGTAGACCCAGTCGCAGGCGCAGGCCAGCTCGCAGCCGCCGCCGAGGGCAACTCCCTGGACCGCCGCGATGGTGGGAATCGCGAGCTCTTCCAGGGCGCCGAACGCCCGGTGGCCGAGGCGGCTGAACTCCTCGGCCTCGGCGGGGCCGAAGCCGCGCATCTCCGCGATGTCGGCGCCAGCGGCGAAAGCCTTGCCCGAGCCCGTCACGACCGCCGCGCGCACGTCGGGGTTCCGCGCCAGCTCGTGGGCGCGGGCGAGGAGCTCCTCCAGCAGCGCGCGGCTGATTGCATTCAGCCGCTCGGGCCGGTTCAGCGTGAGTACGGCCACGCGACCGCGCACTTCGAGGCGGACCAGGTCCGTCACGGCGCCTCCTCCACCGGAGCCCGCGCGCGCTTCGCGCCAGCGAGCTCCCCCCCGAAGGGCGGCGGCATGCTATCACAGGGTCGGCCCGGGATCGGGCAGACAGGACGGGAGGATCGACATGGATGCGAACCGATCACTCGCCGCCGCGCTCTCCGCGCGGATCGGCCTGACCGGCGTGGTGCTGGCGCTGCTCGGCGCCGGCGGCGCGGCGCTGGGCGTGCTGCCGCCGCGCCTGGGCTTCCTGCTCTTCGGACCCACGGGCCTCCTGCTGGGCCCCGTCGCGCTCGTGCTGGGCATCGTGGGGCTCGCGCGCACGGGGCCCGCGAGCGGGCGCGCGGGACGCCCACAGGCGATCCGTGGCACCGCGCTCGGCGCGCTGCTCTTCGGCGTGGTCGCGACCCTCGCGATCCCGGGAAGACAGGTCCCCGTGATCAACGACATCACGACGAACTTCGCGGACCCGCCGCTCTTCGAGGTCGCGGCGCGCGACATCGGGAGGCCCCTCCCCTACCCGGGTGAATCGTTCGCGACGCAGCAGCGCGCCGCGTATCCGAAGGTCGCGCCCATCGTGATCTTGGCGCCCCCGGCGCAGGCCTTCGAGCGCGTGAAGAGCGCCGTGCGCGGGCTCGGCCTCGAGATCGTCCACGAGGACGCGAGCGCGGGGCGGCTCGAGGCGCGCGCCACGTCGCGCATCTTCCGCTTCGTGGACGACGTGGCGATCCGCGTGCGCCCGACCGGCCAGGGCTCCATGATCGACGTGCGCTCGCGCTCGCGCGACGGCCGCGGCGACTTCGGCGTGAACGCGAAGCGGATCGAAGCGCTGGCGGATGCGATCCGAGCCCCTCGCTGAGAGGTTCGCTCAGATCTCGCCAGTGCGCGCCGGGTGGGTCGGCGCGAGCAGAAGAAGCAGGGGCCGCCGAAGAGGGGGCGGCAAGGCCGTGCTGGTGAGGGTTGGGCGTTGCGATCGGCGACCGGCACTCTTCGTCAACCGACTCCCAGCCGCGCGAGCGCGGTCTGCTTCGCCCAGCGGTAGTCCGCTTTGCCGCTCGGCGAGCGCACGATCTCGTCCACGAACACGAAGGCGCGCGGCACCTTGTAGGCCGCGATGTGCTCGCGCGCCGCGGCGCGGAGCTCGTCCTCGGACGCATCCGCGCGCAGCTTCACGATCGCCGTCACCTGCTGGCCGAAGCGCTCGTGGGGCGTCCCCACCACCACGGCGTCGTACACCGCGGGGTGATGCTTGAGCGCGTGCTCCACCTCCTCGGCGAAGACCTTCTCGCCCCCCGTGTTGATCGTGACCGAGTCGCGGCCGAGCAGGCGCAGGCTCCCGTCCGGCCCCAGCGTGGCGCGGTCGCCGGGCACCGCGTAGCGCCGGCCGCCCACGACGGGGAAGGTGCGCCGCGTCTTCTCCGGGTCCTTGTAGTAGCCGAGAGGGATGTTGCCCTCGCGCGCGAGCCAGCCCTGCTCATCCGAGCCGGGCGGGACCAGGCCCGAGAGGTCGTCCTTCAGCACGACATTGCCCGGCGCCAGCGCGAACTGGCCGGTCGTCGCGGTCTGCCCCGCCACGGAGAACTGCGCGGCCTGGGCGCCGCTCTCGGAGGAGCCGAGGGCGTCGAGGATGCGCACCTCGGGCAGCAGCTCGAGGAGCTCGTTCTTGAGCTTCGCCGTGAGGATCGCGCCGCCCGAGCTCACGAGGCGGAGCGCCGAGAGGTCGTAGCGCCGCTGGCGGAGCTGGTCGAGGAGCGGGCGCGCGAAGGCGTCGCCCACGATGAGGAGGGCGTTCGCCTTCTCGCGCTCCGCGGTGGACCAGACGTCGTGCGGATCGAGGTGGCGCGGCTCCGACTGCACGATCACCGTCCCGCCGGCGTGCCACATGTTGAAGGCAACCCAGTGCGCGGCGCCGTGCATGAAGGGAGGCGCGGGGAGCGAGCGGACGCCCCCGCCCTTCGCCTTCTCCACGATCTCCGCGATCGTGGCGGGACGCGAGCCGCCCGCCAGCGCGGCGTAGAAGATGTCCTCCTGGCGCCAGAGCACGCCCTTGGGCATGCCCGTGGTCCCGCCGGTGTAGAGCACGTAGAGGTCGTCGGGGGAGAGTCCGGCGGGCGGAGCGGGATCCGCCGCGGCCAGCGCCCGCTCGTAGTCGAGGGCGCCCGGCAGGAGCGCCTCGCCCGAGCCGTCGTCCACCTGGAGCCACAGCCGCACGCTCGAGAGCTTCTCGCGGATGCGCGCCAGGCGCGGCGCGAAGCTCGCGTGGAAGACGACCGCGCGCGCGTCGGCGTTGTCGAACAGGTAGACGAGCTCCTCCTCCACGTAGCGGTAGTTCACGTTGAACGGGACGCAGCGCGCCTTGAAGGCGCCGAGCATGCCCTCCAGGTACTCGTTCCCGTTGTAGAGGTAGAGGGCCACGTGGTCCTGGCCCGACTCCCAGGGCTCGAGGGAGGCGCGGGGCGCGTGGGCGCCGAGGCCGTGCGCGCCGAGCACATTCGCCAGGCGCCGCGTGCGATCGGTCACCGCGGCCCAGCTGAGGCGCCGGTCGCGGAACACGATGCACTCCCGGTCGGGGACGGCCGCGGCGATCGCTTCGTGGATGGCGGCGAGGTTCATCATGGGGGCCCGTCCTCCTGCGCTGGGCGCGGAACTCTAGCCGAGGCGGGCGAGCGCGAGCATCGCGTCGAGCGTCCGCTCCAGGCGCTCGGCGCCCGGCAGATCGGGGGCCCCGAAGCCGCCGTCCCCGGCTTGGCTCGCGAGGAGCGCCGGGACCAGCTCGCGCGCGTCGAGCTTCGCGCCCGGCAGGGCCCGCGCCTGGCACAGCACGAAGACGCGGGCCGCGCGCGCCGCATCGAAGCGGCCGGTGCGGTAGCCGCGCTCGAGCTCGCGCCCGCACCACTGGAGCGCCGCGTCCGCGAGCTCGCCGGGGTGGTCCGCGAAGAACGGGAAGAGCGCGGCGATCGCCTCCCAGTCGCCGCGCTGGACGCGGTCCACCGAGAAGCCGGCGGCGACGTGCTCGCCCGCCGCGTCGACCACCCTCTGGCGCACGCGACCGGTTCGCGCGAGGCGCGCCGCGAGAGCCGCGGTGAAGAGCAGGCGCGCGTCCGCGCTCGCCCCCTCGCCGGGCGAGAACGAGCCGTCCCGGTCCTGCGTGGACGCCAGCCAGATCGCGGCGCGCTCCGCGCACGGATGTTGCAGGCAGCCGAGCTCGTCGAGGAGCACCAGGGCTCGCGCGGTCGTGGCGACGCGGGCCTCGCCGTCCTCCTCCAGCGGACCCACCGCGCCGCTCGCGAGCTGGCGCGATTCCACGAGGGCGGCGACGCGCCCGGCGGGAGCCTCGCCGGCGAGCACGTCGGCGCGCAGCCTCGCCAGCGGCGACCCCGCGCGCGCCACGAACTCCCGCGCGCGGGCGAGCGCGGCCTGGACCTCGTTCCGGCCCGGGTCGCCTCCGCCCCGGCCTCCCCTCACAGCTCGAGCAGCAGACCGCACAGGTACTCGCCCTCGGGATGGTCGAGCGAGACGGGATGGTCCGCGGCCGCGCCGAGCCCGCGCAGGACGCGGGCGGATCGTCCGGCGTCGAGCGCGGCGCCGAACACGATCTTGCGGAAGAGCTCGGCGCCCACGTGGTGCGAGCAGCTGAAGGCGAGCACCAGCGCTCCGCTCTCGGCGCGGCGCAGGGCGTGCAGCAGCACGTCCTTGTACGCCCGGGCCGCGCGCGGCGCGTCGCGCTGCTTGCGCGCGAGCGGCGGAGGATCCACGACCAGCAGGTCGTAGCGACCCTCGTCGCGGCGCACGAACTCGAAGGCGTCGCTCTCGAAGAGCGCCGCGTCGAAGCCCGGCGCGTTCTCCTCGAGCTGCCGCCTCGCGAGCTCGAGGGCGGCCGCGGAGGAATCCACGCAGACGGCGCTCCGCGCGCCGCCGCGCGCCGCGGCCACGGCGAAGGCGCCCGTGTAGCAGAAGAGGTCGAGGACGCGGCGGCCGCGCGCGACGCTCGCCACCAGATCGCGCGCGTCGCGCTGATCGAGGTAGAAGCCCGTCTTCTGACCGCGCACCACGTCCGCGTGGTAGCGGCGATCGCGCTCGCGGATCGCGACGGGTGCGGCGGGCGCGGCACCCCACAGCGGTCCCTCGCGGGCGGGGCAGCCCTCCTGGCGCGCGGCGCTCGGATCGGAGCGCTCGAAGCCGCACGCGGCGCCCGTGACCTCGCGCAGCGCCCCGGCGATCGCCTCGCGCCGCTGGATCATGCCCGCGCTCCCGAGCTTCACCACGACGACGTCGGCGTAGCGGTCCGCGACGAAGCCCGGCAGGCCGTCGCCCTCGGCGTTCACGAGGCGAACCGCGTCGGTGTCGCCCAGCAGCGGCTGCGCGGCGCGCCTCGCCACGGCCGCGGCGATCCGCTCGCGGAGCCAGTCCCCGGGCGGCGGGTCCTTCCCGAAGTGGACGACGCGCACGCGGATCGCGGAGTGCGGCGAGAGGTCGCCGAAGCCGAGCGTCTCGCCCTCCGCGGACAGGATGCGCGCGAGGGCGTCCGGCGCGGGCTCGCCCTGGACGGCGGCCACGGAGCCCGAGAGCACCCAGGGATGGCGCCGGCGCAACGAGCGGTCGCGGCCGGGGGCGAGGACGACGTCGGTCACGCGCCGAGGGTAGGCCACGCGCCCGGGGCGCGCGGCTCCCCGCGTCGGCGCTCCGCCACGGCGCTCAGGGCTGGGGCGCCGCCTCCGGCGCGGGGGCGGGAGGCTCGGCGGGAGCGGGCGGGGACGGCGGCGGAGCCGCCTCGGCGGGCGCGGCCGCCTCCTGCTTCGTCTCGCCGACGAGCGCCCACTCCTGATTGGCGCCGAATTTCAGGTGCCACACCTCGCCCGTGGCGGTGTTCACGCGCAGGAGCGTCGGCGGACCGCCGAGCCCCGTGCGCACCATCTGGAGCGTCCACAGACCGCGGCCCTCCGCGGGATCCGGCGCCGGTTCCGGCGCGCCGACGCCGAAGCCCCGCGCCACGAGGACGAGCAGGCAGAGGGCGATGAAGGTGAGGATCGCGCGGCTGTACGGATCGGCTTGCATGGGTCCCCTCGAAACGGGAGCGCGCGCAGGCTGCGCGGCGGCGCGGGATCGGTAGGGGGAAACCCGAGGGTCGTCAAGGCGGCCGCCGGACGCCGGCGTCGAGCTACCTTCGTGCCTCGAGGAGACCGCGTGAGCGAGCCCGGATCGGACCCCGAGCGCCGAGCGACGAATCGTCTGGCCCGGGAGACGAGCGCCTACCTCCGCCAGCACATGCACAACCCCGTGGACTGGCATCCGTGGGGGGCCGAGGCCCTGGCGCGCGCTCGCGGGGAGGACAAGCCGCTCCTCGTCTCCATCGGCTACAGCGCGTGCCACTGGTGCCACGTGATGGAGCGCGAGTCGTTCGAAGATCCCGAGACCGCCGCGCTCATGAACCGGCTCTTCGTGAACGTGAAGGTGGACCGCGAGGAGCGCCCCGACGTGGACCAGATCTACATGGACACGGTCGTGCGCCTCACGGGCCACGGCGGCTGGCCGCTGACCCTCTTCTGCACGCCCGACGGGAGACCCTTCCACGGCGGCACGTACTTCCCGCCCGAGCCGCGCCACGGACTCCCGTCGTTCCGCCAGGTGCTCGAGGCGGTGGCCGACGCCTGGGGCGCGCGCCGCGCCGCGCTGGAGGAGCAGGCCGGGCGCATCGTCGGCGTGCTCGGAGCGCGCGCCCGCGGCGTGGCGGAGGCGCTCCCCGGCCGTGCGACCCTCGTGCGCGCCGCCCGCGAGCTCCTCGCGGGCGCCGACCGCGAGCACGGCGGCTTCGGATCGGGGCCGAAGTTCCCGACGCCCCCGAACCTGGAGGCGCTCCTCGCCGCAGCGGACGAGCTCCCCAGCGACGAGCGCCGTCCGCTCCTCGACTTCGTCGCCTTCACCTGCCGCGAGATGGCGCGGCGCGGCCTCTACGATCCGCTCGGCGGCGGCTTCCACCGCTACTGCGTGGACGGGCACTGGGGCATCCCCCACTTCGAGAAGATGCTCTACGACCAGGGTCAGCTCCTGCGCGTCTACGCGGAGGTGTGGCGCCGCACGGGCGACGACGACTTCGCCTGGCCGATCCGCGAGACCTTCGCGTTCCTGGCCCGCGAGATGACCGCTCCCGAGGGCGGCTTCTTCGCGAGCCAGGATGCCGACAGCGAGGGCGTCGAGGGGAAGTTCTACGTGTGGACGCCGGACGAGGTGCGCGAGGTGCTGGGTCCGGAGCGCGGCGACGCGTTCTGCCGCGTCTTCGCCGTCACGCCCGAGGGAAATTTCGAGCACGGGGCGAGCGTGCTGTGGGACCTGGCGCGCGAGCCCCGGGACGCCTGGGCGGCGGAGCGCCGCGAGCTGCTTCGCGCCCGGTCGAAGCGCGTGCCTCCCGCCACCGACCGCAAACGCCTCGCGGCGTGGAACGGCTACGCGATCTCCGGCCTCGCCTACGCGGGGAGCCTGCTGGGAGACGAGCCCATGCTGGACGCTGCGGGCGCCGCGGCGGAGTTCGTCCTCGCGCGCATGCGCGACGAGCGCGGCCGCCTGCTGCGGAGCTTCGACGAAGGCCGCGCGCACGTACCCGCCTTCCTCGACGACGTCGCGAGCCTCGCGAACGCGGCTCTCGACCTCCACCGGGCGGGGGCGGGCGAGCGCTGGCTCGACGCGGCGGTCCGCCTGGCGGACGACGTCGCCCGGCGCTTCTTCGACGCAGGCGAGGGGGACCTCTTCCTCACCGCCGAGGACGCCGAACGTCTCGCCGTGCGCCCGCGCGCGGATCACGACGGCGCCACGCCGCACTCCACGGGCCTGGCACTCCTCGCCCTGGTGCGCGCCGGGGTGCTCGCGGGCCGTGCGGACCTCTCGAACGTGGCGACGCGCGTCGCGCGCACGCACGCCTTCGTCCTCGAGCGCGCGCCCGCGGCCTACCCGACCCTGGCGCGCGCGGTGGCGGTCCTCGAGCGCGGGATCTCGGTCGCGGTGGTGGTGGGCGATCCCGAGGCTCCCGCGACGCGCGCGCTCGCCGCCCGCGCGCGGCGGATCCTCTCGCCCGAGGACGCGGTGGTGGTGACGGCGCCGGGGCGGCCCGCGCCGCCCGGTCTCGATCCCGCCTGGACCCAGGGGCGCGGCCTCGTGGACGGCCGCGCCGCGGCGTACGTGTGCCGGGGGCCGAGCTGCTCGCTTCCCGTCACGGATCCGGTCGCGCTCGCGCCGCTCGCGAGCGGCGGCTAGGCTCGCGCGCCATGTCCGGGCACCGGCGCGAAGGCCAGTTCGGGCGCGGCCACGACGACGGCCTGGTCCCGCTCGCACCGCTGGACCTGACGACGGCCTCGAGCGTGGACGCGCTGGTGCGCGCCATGAGCCGGACCGCCTTCGGCGGGCGCCGCCTCGGCGAGGCCGCGGACGTGCTGGAAGCCATGCTGCGCGACCGCGACTGCTTCCGCGTCGTCACGATCTCCGGCGCCATGACGATCGCGAAGCAGGGTCTGATCCTGTGCGAGATGATCGACCGCGGCTGGGTGCAGGCGGTGATCACCACCGGCGCGCTCATGACGCACGGCCTCGTCGAGGGCTCGGGCGGGCTCCACTTCAAGCACCGCCCGGGCATGCAGGACGAAGAGCTCTACGCGAAGGGCTACAACCGGGTCTACGACACGATCGAGCTCGAGCAGAACCTCGACGACGCCGAGCGCATGCTCCAGCAGGCGCTGGCGGACCTGCCGGACGACGCGACCCTCTCGAGCCACCTCGTGACCCAAAGGCTGGGCGAGTGGCTGGCGAAGCACGTGCCCGGCCGCGCGATCCTGAAGAGCGCCGCGGAGCGACGCGTCCCCGTGTACGTCCCGGCCTTCACGGACTCCGAGCTCGGCCTCGACGTGGCGCTCTACAAGCGCGCCCGCGGGGCGGCGGGCAAGCCCGTCGCCTTCGATCCCTTCCTCGACCTCGAGGACTTCACCGACCGGATCCGGCGCCACGAGACGCTCGGCATCTTCACGATTGGCGGCGGCGTGCCGCGCAACTGGGCCCAGCAGGTCGGCCCCTACCTCGAGATCTCCGCGAAGCGCACGGGCGTGCCCGAGCCCGTGCGCCGCTACAAGTACGCCGTGCGCATCTGCCCCGAGCCCGACCACTGGGGGGGGCTCTCGGGCTGCTCGTACAGCGAAGGCGTCTCCTGGGGCAAGTTCATGGCCGAGTCCGAGGGCGGGCGCTTCGCCGAGGTGTTCTCCGACGCCACGATCGCCTGGCCCCTCGTGGTGCGCGCGGTGATCGAGCGGCTCCGATAGCATCTCCAGCGATGCAGAGCGCTCTCATGCGGGCGGCGGTCTCGCGGGGCCGCGGTGCGATCGCGCTGGAGCGGGTGCCCCGCCCCGAGCCCGGGCCGGGCGAGGTGCGCGTCCGGATCGGCGCGTGCGGCATCTGCGGGAGCGACCTGCGCATGTTCGGCGCGGGGTTCTTTCCGCCGGGCGCGATTCCCGGTCACGAGTTCGCCGGAACGGTGGACGCCCTGGGCGAGGGCGTCCGCGACCTCGCCGTGGGCGACGCGGTGGCGGTCGAGCCCTTCCGGAGCTGCGGCGCCTGCGCCGCGTGCCGGGCGGGGCGCGATCCCATCTGCCGCGAGGCGCGGCTGCTCGGCGTGCACGAGGCGGGGGGTCTCGCGGAGTTCGTGGTCGCGCCCGCGCGACGCGCGTTCCGTGCCCCGGCCGAGCTCGACTTCCGCAGCGCCGCGCTCGCCGAGCCGATGGCGGTGGTGGTGCACGGCCTCGCGCGCGGAAGCTTCGCCGCGGGCCAGCGCGTCCTCGTGCTCGGCGCGGGGTCCATCGGCCTGCTCGCCGTGCTCGCCGCCCGCGCGCTCGGGGCCCGGGACGTGTGGGTCACCGCGCGCCACCCGCACCAGGCGAAGCTCGCTGGGTCGCTCGGCGCGACGCGCGTGCTCGCCGAGGCGGAGGCCGACGCCGACGCCCTCGACGCCCTCGGACGCCGCGACGAGATCGACCTGGTCGTCGAGACCGTGGGCGGCTCCGCCGAGACGCTGCGCCTGGCGGGCGCCGCGCTGCGCCCCGGCGGCGCGATCTCGGTGCTCGGTGTCTTCTTCGGCTCGGTCGCCCTCGACGCGCTGCCGCTCCTGCTGAAGGAGGTGACCGTCGCCTGGTCGTACTGCTACGCGCACGGCGACGGGCGCGCCGACTTCGCCGACGCGCTGCGCCTGATCGGCGACGAGCGCGAGCGCCTCGCCCGCGTCCTCACGCACGCGCTGCCCCTCGACGACGTCGCGACCGCCTTCGCCCTCGCCGCGGACCGGCGGGCGGGAGTCATCAAGGTGAGCGTGATCCCCTGAATTCTACGCGCGCACGCGTCGCGCAGGAGAGCGCATGGACTTCGAGCTGACCGACAAGGCCAAGCAGGTGCAGGAGCAGCTCCTGCGCTTCGTGGACGAGCACGTGTACCCGAACGAGCGCCTCTACGCAGAGCAGGTGGAGGCCTCGGGCGATCCCCACCACGAGCCCGCGATCATGAAGGAGCTGCGCGGCAAGGCGAAGGCGCTCGGGCTCTGGAACCTCTTCCTGCCCGACGCCGATCACGGCGCGGGCCTCACGAATCTCGAGTACACCCCGCTCTGCGAGATCATGGGCCGGAGCCCCATCGCGCCCCGCGTCTTCAACTGCGCCGCGCCGGACACGGGCAACATGGAGATCCTCGCCGAGTTCGGCACGCCCGAGCAGAAGAAGCACTGGCTCCAGCCCATGCTCGAGGGCGAGAGCCGCTCGTGCTTCTCCATGACCGAGCCCGAGGTCTCGGGCGCGGACCCCACGGGCCTGCGCACGCGGGCGCGCCGCGAGGGCGACGAGTACGTGATCGACGGCCACAAGTG
>DASRUS010000116.1:0-9373 GCA_035687825.1 Myxococcota bacterium
CCGCGGCGCGGCGTCGCCGTCGCGAGGCTCTCCGGGGCGAGCGGCGCGCCGAGCTCCGCGAGGGCGGCGCGCTGCTGCGCGATGGGCGTGCGGAGCATGCGCTCCTCGAAGGGGCGCAGCCGCTCGAAGGCGTCGAGCGCGAGCACACGGGCCACGAAGCCCGCGCTCCTCGGCCAGCGCTCCGCGTCCACCGTGAAGCGCGCGAAGGCCGCGTTGCGGAAGAAGCAGGCGATGGAGAAGTCGGCGATGCCGGGCGCGCCGAACAGGAAGCCCTCGGCGGGGAGCTCGGCCTCCAGGTAGTCGAGGACCTGGGGCGCCTCCACCTCGAGCGTATGCTGGACGACCTGGCGGTCGGTCTTCTCGCCCCACACGAAGGGTCGGATCGCCACCTGGTTGAAGAGCTTCCAGATGAAGACGTCGCCCAGGCGGGTGTCGGCGTACTCCTCCAACCAGCGCGCCCGGGCGCGCTCCGCGACGTCCTTCGGGTAGAGCGCCGGCTCGGGATGGCGGTCCTCCAGGTACTGGCAGATCACGGAGGAGTCCGCGAGCGTCACGCGGTCGTCGACGAGCACCGGAACGCGACGCAGCGGGCTCAGCTTCGCGAAACGATCGTCGCCGAAGAAGGGAACGATCGGGTCGATCTCGTAGGCCAGGCCCTTCGCGTGCAGGCACACGAGCACCTTGCGCACGCACGGCGAGAGGTAGCTCCCGATGATGCGCACGGGCTCCGCCATGGCGATCCTCCGGCGCGACAGGGTAGCGTGTGACCGCCCGAACCCCGGAGGCCCCGTGACGGATCTGCCCGTCGCCCCGGCAGGAGATCCTCTTGGCCGATCTCACCCCTTCGATCCCGGGCGAGCCCACGCGCATGACCGTCGATCGCTACCTCGGCCTCGTGGAGGCCGGCGTGCTGTCGGAGGACGGCCGCGTCGAGCTGCTCGAAGGGGTGGTCGTCGCGATGACGCCGAGCAACCCGCCTCACGCGGCCGTGGTCACGATGGCGACGCGAGCCCTGCTGCGCGCCGTCGGCGAGCGCGCGTCGGTCCGCACGCAGTGCACCCTCGTCCTGGGGCGATTCTCGGCGCCGGAACCCGACGTCGCGGTGGTGCCCGGGTCCGATCGGGACTACCTGTCGGGTCATCCGAGGACGGCGCTCCTGGTGGTCGAGGTCGCCGACACCTCGCTCCAGCAGGATCGCATCACCAAGGCCGCGATCTACGCGGCCGCGGGGATCCCCGAGTACTGGATCGTGAACCTGCGCGAGGGCGTCGTGGAGGTGATGCGCGACCCCGATCGCGAGCATGCGCGCTACCGCGACGCCCGGGTCTGCGCGCGCGGCGAGTGGATCGAGCTCGCCGCGTTTCCGGGCACGTCCATGGTCCTCGCGGACCTGCTTCCCACGCCGAGCTAGGCGCGCTCCTCGCCGCCCGGCTCGCCCGCCAGCAGACGCTCCGGCGCGGCCGTGAAGTCGCGCATGCTCCCCACGACGCGGTGCGCCCCCTCGACCACGCCGGCGCCGAACGTGTGGCACGCCCCGCCCGTCATCGCCCCGAAGGCCTTTGCCCCGGGCACCTGGTCCATGTCCCACAGACGACCCATCGAGATGCCGCACGCGCGTTGCAGCACGATCGCCGCCTCCGCCAGCTCGGGCTCGAGCGTCGCCTCCGCCCAGCGGCCGAAGCCCCCGCCGAAGCTCGGCTGGCCCGCGAAGGGCTCCGGCGAGACGATGGCGCCGCGTTCGATCTCGAAGTCGAGGAAGGCCTCCCCGTCGCGGCTCAGGCGCGCGTGCGAGCGCCCCTCCACGCGGTCCGGGATCTCGACCTCGTAGTCGCGGAGCCCGCGTCCCGCCGCGGCGTGCGCCACCGCGAGGCCCGCGAGGTCGAGGAGGTGGGTGCACTGGGCGCGCGGGTCGGTCCGGCGGCGCACCGCGGAGGCCGCCGCGGCGAGCGGCATCCCCACCAGGCGCTCCAGGGGCGCGAGCGCGCCGGGGCACGTGCTCCAGGGGTGGCGGCCCGCGGCGCCCGCGATGCGCACGACCTGCCGGCCGTCGTGCTCGAGGCGCACCCCGAAGCGGTGGAAGTCGTCCTCGAGGTCGGCCTCCACGCGCCGATCCCCGCCGCGCAGCTCGATGCGCCGGCGGAAGATCCCGCGCCCGTAGTCGGTCCGCTGCTTCGGCCCTGCGCCGCCTCGTGCGTGCACGCGCCCAGGGTAACTCCGCGTGGCACCGCCGGGCCATCGGGCTCCGCCCGCCGCGCCCGCGCCGGCCGCGTCACCTTTTTCCGACGCGAGCCACACACCTCACGAGAACCTGGGACGGGCCGGGGGTGTTCCTCGGAGCCGCCCGGGTGCGAGTCGGGAGGAGCCGAGGTGAGCCTCTTCTACGAGCGAGCGCGCGTGAACGCGCTCTCCCGCCCGCGGGCCGCCGAGCTGGAGCGCCCGGCGCCCCAGCGCACCCGCGAGGGCCGCAGCATCCTCATGCGGCGCTTCCATCCGCGCCCGTGGCGGATGCTCACCGTCACGAGCAACAAGGGCGGCGTAGGCAAGACCACCCTCGCCCTGAACCTGGCGGTCTACCTGCGCGCGCTGCGCGCGGAGCTGCCGATCCTCGCGCTCTCCCTGGACGACCAGTCGACGCTCGACCGCGTCTTCTCCTTCGAGGGAGACGCGCCGAAGGAGACCGTGGCGACGGCGCTGCGCGCCGGGAACTTCGCCTCCGCGATCCGCACGGGTCGCTTCGGCGTGCGCTGGGTGCCGTCCGATCCCGACGTCGCCGCGCTCAAGCGCGAGATCGACGATCCCCTCCAGCTCCAGGCGGCCCTGGACCGCACGGGCTGGCGCGGCCTCGTCGTGGTGGACACCAAGGCGGACCTCGAGATCCTGACGCGCAACGCCATCGCGGCGAGCGACCTGACGCTCGTCCCCGTGACGGACGACGCGTCGCTCCGGGAGGCCGTGAAGGTCTTCGATCTGCTCGACGAGTGGGCGCTCCCCCGCGAGCGCGCCCGCATCGTGCTCTCGATGGTGGACCTGCGCGTGAAGTTCCGGCAGGGCGAGGCGCGCGACGTGCTGGCCCTGCTGCTGGCCGACATCCGCCGGCGCGGGCTGCCCGTGCTGGAGACCTTCGTCTCCGCGAGCCCGAAGGTGGCGACGCTCACCACGAACCCGGAGGGGCGCGCCCTCTCGGTCCTGCACGGCGCCCCGGGCTCCCTGGTGCACCGGCAGATGGCGTTCGTGGCGCGCGAGGTGCTCGCGATCCTGGGCCGCCCGGGCGCGGAGGCGGACGCGGACGGGGCGAGCGGGGCCGCGCCCGTGCTGCCCGTGAAGCGCTCGCTCCTGCGGAGCGCGTAGCTCAGCGACGCACCGCGCCCCGGAGATCGGTCTCGAGCGCGGCGAGCACCCGCGCCAGGAGCTCGCTCCAGGCGGCGACCAGGGCCTCGGGCTGCGGGGAGGCCGCCGCGACGCTCTCCTCGTAGCGCCGCTGGAATGCGACCGCCGGCGCGCGCGAGCGCGCGTCGAGCAGGCGGAACTCGACGCCGAGCACCGCGCTCGGGGTCGTGCCCCGACGCAGATCGGCGTAGAGGGACTGCACCTCGGCCTCCAGCCACCAGTCGGGAGCGACCTCGCCGCCCCCGTCGAGCACGGCGGTGAAGAGGCCCGAGGCCGCGAGCCAGGCGCGGGTCGCCTCGCGCAGGAGCACGCCCGGAGGCGACTCGAACTGCCGGTAGAAGTCGCTCTCGAAGCTCGCCTCGGCGGTCCGGTAGATGAAGCGCTGGCGCTCGAAGGGGGACGCCACGCGCACGCGCCCCATCTCGAGGACGCCCGCCCCGCCCGGGAGCGGCGCGCCGCTGCGCTCGGCCGCGAGCACGTAGCGCGCCGGGCGCGGGACGGGCTGGGAGAAGCTGCACGCGAGCGCAGCCGCCAGCGCCGCGAGGAGCGCGCCGATGGCCGTCCGCCGACCCACACCCCTCACGGGTGCGGCTCCTCGGGCGCCGGCGCGTCGCTCCGCTCCGGCGGCCCACCGCGCAGCAGCAGCGAGGGCTGCGCCCGCAGCGTGTCCGTGAGCTCGCGCAGGTTCTCGGACGTGACCCGCAGGTTCTCGAGCGTCATCTCGAGGTCGTAGCGCCCGCCGTCCACCACGCGCCCCACCTTCTCGAGCGCGACGCTCGCCTGATCCGCGGTCTCGCGCACCCGCGACACGAGCGCGGGGAGATCCGCGGCGGCCACGCTCCCGCGCAGCTCGGCGCTCGTCCGGCGCAGGTCGGCCAGCAGCGAAGAGCCCTGCTCCTTCAGCTCCGGGAGGTCGAGGGACTTCACCGTGTCGGTGAGCGCCACCAGGAGCTCGTTCAGGTTCTTCACGATCTCCTCCACGCGCAGATCCTCGAGCCGCTGGAGTAGGCGATCCGCCGCGGAGGAGAGCGCCGCCAGCGTGCTCGGCGTGGAGGGGATGTAGAGGACCTCGGGCTGCCACGTGATCGGCATGAGCGGGTGCTTGTCGGGATCGAAGAAGTCGGCCTGGAGGAAGGCCGTGCCCGTGAGGGCGCTGCGGCTGAGCTGGAGGCGCAGGCCGCGCGCCACCAGGCGCTCGAGCTCCGCCCCGACCTCTCCGCCCCTGCGCCGGGTCGCCACCACCTCCATGCGGACCAGCACCTTGTTCCCCGCCGTGACGCGCTCCTCGTCCCTCGCGAAGTGGTAGTAGTCCTGCACGAAGCCGATCTGCGCCACGCGCCCGATCTCGACGCCGCGCAGCTTCACGGGCGAGCCCACGGCGAGCCCCTCCACGGATTCGTCGAAGTAGCTCTCGAAGACGACGGGCTCGGAGAGCAGGCTCCGCCCGCCCAGCACGATCAGCGCCGCCACGATCGCCAGCATGCCCAGCAACACGAAGACGCCCACCCGGAAATAGCGTGCTTCCGCGCTCACCAGCTCCGCACCTCCTCCGGGAGCGCCTCGCGCCGGAAGAAGCTCCGCACGAAGGGATCTTCGCTGTGATCCCTGAGCTCCTCCGGACTGCCCATGGCGAGGATCCCCCGCTTCCGCTGGTCCAGCATGATCACCCGATCCGCGATGGCGTAGATGCTCGCGAGCTCGTGCGTCACGACCACGAAGGTGACGCCCAGGGTTCGCGCGAGGCGCAGGATGGTCGAGTCGAGCTCCGCCGAGGTGATCGGGTCGAGCCCCGCCGAGGGCTCGTCGAGGAAGAGGAGCTCGGGGTCGAGCGCCATGGCCCGCGCGATGGCCGCGCGCTTCTTCATGCCGCCGCTGATCTCCGCGGGGAAGAAGTCCTCGAAGCCGTCGAGCTGCACCAGGTGGAGCTTGGTGCGGGCGATGCAATCCCGCGCGTCGGCAGGGAGATCGGTGAACTCCTCGAGGGGAAGCTTCACGTTCTGGAGGAGCGTCATGGACCCGAAGAGCGCGCCGCTCTGATACATGACGCCGATCCTTCGCAGGATCCTCCGCCGCGCCTCGCCCTCGGCGGAGGCGATGTCCTCGCCCTCGATCCAGACGTGGCCCGCCGCCGGCCGGTACAGGCCGATCATGTGCTTCAGCATCGTGCTCTTGCCGCTGCCCGAGCCGCCCAGGATCACGAAGACCTCCCCCCGCTTCACGTCGAAGGAGACGTCGTCGAAGATGGTGCGCTCGCCGTACTTCGCGGTGAGGTGCTCCACGCGGATGATGGGCTCCCCCGCCACGTCACCAGCCCAGCACGTAGAAGATCACGGCGAAGACGCCCTCCGCGATCGCGATGAGGATGATCCCGCTCACCACCGAGCTGGTGGCCGACTGACCCACCGCCCCGGCTCCCTGGCCCGTCTGGATCCCGCGCAGGCAGCCCACCGCCGCCACGATCACGCCGAGGAAGAGGCTCTTCACGAGGCCGCCCAGGAGGTCGCCCGCGCTCGCGGCGTCGAGCACGCGGCTCACGTAGGTCACGAGCGGATAGCCGAAGGACGTGAACACCACGGCGCCGCCCACGAGGCCCGCGAGGTTCATCACCATGGTGAGGACGGGCACGACCAGCACCGCGGCGAGGACGCGGGGCACGACCAGGAAGCGCACGGGCTCGAGGCCCATGGTGGAGAGAGCGTCGATCTCCTCGTTCACCTTCATCGTGCCGAGCTCGGCGGCGAAGGCCGAGCCCGAGCGCGCGGTGAGCAGGATCGCGGCCATGAGCGGGCCGAGCTCGCGGAACATGGCGATGCCCAGCAGGTCGGCGGCGTAGATGTCCGCGCCGAACCGCTGCATGGGAACCGCGGACTGGAAGAGCAGGATCAGCCCGAGGAGGAAGCCCACGATCGCGATGATGGGGAGCGCCCCGATCCCCGCGCGCTCCGCCACCAGCAGGAAGTCCTGGAAACGGATCTGGCGGGGATGGCGCAGCCCCACGGCGAGGCACACACAGAGCTCGCCCACGAAGGCCAGGAAGGCGCGCTGGTCGGCGAGGAGCTGGAGGGCGGCGCGACCGAGCGCCTCCAAGAACCCCTCGCGGTGCGGCGGGACCTCGTCCGGCGCGTGTTCTGCCGGCGCGATCATGTCGAGGAGCTGGCGGTACTCGGGGCGGAGACCTCGCAGGGTGAATCCGCGCCCCGCCGCCTCCTGGTTGCGCCGCAGGGCGAGGATCAGGCTCGCGCCCGCCCCGTCGCAGTACTCGACGCCCGACGCGTCCACGAAGAGGTCGCCTGCGCTCCCGCCCCGGGTGAGCTGCATGGCCTCGCGCCAGACGGCGCCCGTCGAGGCCGTGTCGAGGCGGCCCGCGAGCTGGAGGACGAGCCCGCCGCGCGGGTCGCGGTGGCCCTCCAGGCGGGCGGCGTGGGGCTCGGGTCCGGGCATGGGGTCGTGGATCCTCGCGAGGCCTTCGATTCTAAACCAGATTCTCGGGGCCTGTAGTGCAACCTATCGGTCTTTCGTGGTTTATCGGATCCCCCTCGGATCGACTGCACTCACTCGGATCCCCCGGCCGCCTCCCCCTCTCCGAGCGCGCGCACGGCGGCGATCGGGTCCGCGTCCTCGCGGCTTGTCGGGCCGGTAGCCCTTCACCCGGGCGAAGCGCAGGGCCACGCCGCCCGGGTAGTGCGGATTGGTCTGCACGCCGCCGACCGCGACCTCCACCACGAGCTCCGGGCGCGCGAAGACGGTCCAGTCATCCCGCGCGATCTCCCGGGCGAGGAGCTCGCGCGTCTGCCACTCGAGGAGGGCGTCCGTCAGGCCCTTGAAGGTCTTGCCCACCATGACGAAGGGCCCGCCCGTCGGATCCCGGGCGCCGAGGTGGAGGTTCGAGAGGCAGCCGCGCCGGCGCCCGTGACCCCACTCCGCGGCGAGCACCACGAGGTCGAGCGTGTGGGCGGGCTTCACCTTGCGCCAGTCGCGCCCGCGCGCGCCCGCGGCGTACGCGGCGTCGAGGGACTTCAGCATGACCCCCTCGTGCCCGTGGGCGAGGGCGTCGGCGAGAAACGCCTCGAGCCGCCCGCGCGACGCTACCGAGGTCGCTCTCGACCTGGAGCGCGCGGCGCAGGCGCGAGGGCTCGACACGAGCCGCGCGCGCCAGCGCTTCCACCACGATCCCCGCGAGCGCGCCCTGCCGGAGCTCGCCGAGCAGTAGGCGCGCGAGGAGCTCCTGCTCGTCCCGCGTGGCGCGGGCGAAGAGCTCGCGCAGCACGCGAACGCGCTCGGCGCCGGAGCCGGGTCCCGCCGCACACGCCACGCGGGTCAGGGCGTCGTCCACCTCGCGCAGGGTGAGGGTCGGCTCGGCCGCCGCGCTGCCGGCCATGACCTCACGAAGCCGGGCGGGACCCACGCCGATCGAGCCCTGGGGCAACTCGCCGGCGAGGTACGCGACGGCGATCTCGATCGAGTCCGGCTCCACGCGGACCAGGCACGCGGCGAGGTGCTGGATCTTCTCGAGGCGTCCGCGTGCCGCGGCGACGCGCTGCGAGGTCAGGGCGATGTCGGCGAGATGCACGTGGGGACCAGCTCACCGCCGCCATCGGCGGCGACGCTCCCGTCAGACGAGCAGCTTCAACCGGGCCACCCGGGAGAAGTGTCGAAAGTCCGCATCGCGGGTCACGAGTGCCACGTCGTGATCGAGACAGCTCTGGGCGATCAACGTGTCCGCCAGCCTCGCTCTGCGCCGCCTCCCGATCAGCTTCGCCCGCAAGCCGCCCGCCCTCTCCCAGTAGCCGTCCGTGACGGGAAGCAGCGGCAGGCTCCGAAACAAGACCTCGACGCGCCGAGGGAGCTGGGGATCGCTGAGGAGCTCGGTCAGAACGACGGGAGGCAGGCAGGCCTGACGGTCGGTGAGCAAGCGCTCGACGATCGCGACGTCGGCGCCCTCGGCTCCGGAGAGGTACGCGATCCAGGAGCTCGTATCGATCGCGATCACCGTCGGTCCTTCCGGAGCTCCCTCCAATCGACCGAGAACGCGACCCGACCGCGCAGCTTGCGGAGGTCTTCGTAGGCGCGGCTGGCGGCCACCAGCTCGAGCCCCCTCCGGATCGTGGCCGTGATTCCCTGCCCCGTGGACTTCTGCGCCTTCCGGAGCAGATCCTCCGGAATCTCGACCGTCACCTTGCGCGGGGCACCCACCCGGCGCAGATTACCAGCCTCGACCCCATACTGCCATATGGTCTTCGTGCGAACGGGCGCAGGCGGCTGAGCTCAGCGTAGGTCGCCTTCCCGAGGCTTCGCCCGCTCGGCGCGGAGCGCGCGCAGCGCGCCGCTCGCCACCGCGGCGCACGGCCAGCCGGCGTAGTGGGCGAGGTGGAGCACGAGCTCGTCGAGCTCGGCGTCCGAGAGATCTCCGCTCTTCAGGGCCGCTCCGAGGTGCAAGCGCAGCGTCGCCTCGTTCCCCAGGCAGGCGAGGACCGTGAGCGTGACCAACCTGCGCTCGCGCACGCCGAGGCCGGGACGCGCCCAGACGTCGCCGAAGAGGTGGTCGGTGGTCGCATCGAGGAAGAGGTCGCCCTCGAGGCGGGGCGGCGCGAAGCCCATCACCTTCTCGAACATCGCGCGTCCCTGCGCGCGCTTCGCCGAATCCGACATGCGGGTCTCCTAACGGCGCTTCGGATCCTCGAGGCCGTAGACGCGCGCCATGAGCTGCTGGGCGAGGCCCGCGCCGGGCAGGGCCACGCCGTTCTCGCGCGCGAAGGCGAGGGTCACGGCGAGATCCTTCTCCGCCAGCGTCGCGAAGCGACCCAGGCGCGCCTGGAAACCCTCGCCGCGGCGCAGCTCGTCCGGGACCTTGTGGATCGCGAGGAACGCGAGCATGGGGTCCGTGAGAACGCCCGTCGCGCGCGTCACCTCCTCGAAGACGTCCTGCCCGAGGCCCGACGCGCGCGCCAACAGGTTGGCCTCGAAGGCCGAGAGCCAGGCCAGATAG
>DASRUS010000117.1:0-3149 GCA_035687825.1 Myxococcota bacterium
CCCTCGCGCAGCAGGCGCGCGAAGCCGGGAAGATCCTGGCGCCGGATGTCCGCCGGCCGCGTGCCGTCGAAGGAGAGCAGGATCACGCTGGGATCCGCCGCCGGCCCGGCCGCGCGCGCGGGGGTCCAGGCGGCGAGCGCCACGAGAGCCCACGCGGCGAAGCAGACGGTTAGGCGCAGCATGAGCGCGGAGGATAACCCGGTACACTCGGCCCCCCATGCCGATCGCGCTGAGCATCGCGGGCTCGGATCCGACCGGGGGGGCGGGGCTCCAGCTCGATCTCCAGGTGTTCCGCGCGCTCGGCGTGCACGGCGCCGGGGTGGTGACCGCGCTCACGGTGCAGGACACCGAGAAGGTCCACCGCGTGCTGCCGGTATTTCCCTCCGTGGTGTTGGATCAGTTGCGCACTGTCCTGCGAGACCTCCCGATCGCCGCCGTGAAGATCGGCATGCTCGGGACCGACGACGTGGTGCGCTCCGTCGCCCACGGCCTGGAGGATCCCGAGGCGAGCGCGGCGCCCATCGTGCTCGACCCGGTGCTCGAGTCGTCGAGCGGCGCCTTCCTGCTCGAGCGCCGCGCCTGGCCGACGCTCGTCTCGCTCTTCCCGCGAGCGGCCCTCGTGACGCCGAACGTCCCCGAGCTCGCCTCGCTCGCCGAGGCGGACGTCTCCACCCGCGCCGGGATCGAGGCCGGCGCGCGCCGCCTCGTCTCGGAGGCGAACGCCCAGGCCGTGCTCGTGACGGGGGGGCACCTGGAGGGCGCGCCCGACGACCTTCTCGCGCGCCGCGACGCGGGGGGCGTGCGCCTCGACTGGCTCCCGGGGGAGCGAGTGGCAGGAGACGCCGTGCACGGGACGGGCTGCGCGCTCTCCTCGGCGATCGCGGCCGAGCTCGCCAAGGGAGCGGCGCTCGACGAGGCCGTGGCGACGGCGCGCGCCTTCGTGCGCGAGGCCATCCGCCGCGCGCGCTCGGTGGGCCGCGGCGCGCGAATCCTGGGGCTCTCGTGACCCACGCGGGCGACCCCCGCGCCGCCTACGAGACGAAGCTCGCGGCGCACCGCGCCCTCGCCGCCGAGCGCGCCCGCGTGCAGTCGTGGCTCGCACACGCGCGTCTCGCCGTGTTCTTCGTGGGCGTGGTACTCGCATTCTTCGTCTTCGCGCCGCCGCGGCTTCCGCTCGCGACGCTGGTTCCCCCCGCCCTCGCCTTTCTCACCCTCGTCGTGTGGCACGATCGCGTGATCCGCGCCCGGCGCCGGGCGGAGCGCGGCGCGGCGTGGTTCGAGGCGGGCCTCGCGCGCCTCGACGGCCGCTTCGCGGAGCTCAGCGCGGGCGAGCGTTTCCGGGATCCCGAGCACCTCTACGCCGAAGACCTCGACCTCTTCGGCGCGGGCTCGCTCTTCGCGCTGCTGTGCCGCGCGCGGACGCCGAGCGGCGAGGAGACCCTCGCGCGCTGGCTGCTCTCGCAGGCCTCGCCCGGGGAGATCCGGGCGCGACAGGCCGCGGTCGCGGAGCTGCGGGATCTCCTCGATCTGCGCGAGCGGCTCGCGCTCGTGGGCGAGGAGGTGGCGCCGCGCCTGCACGCACGCGAGCTCGTCGCGTGGGGCGCCGCGGCGGGCGAGGCGCCGCGGACGAGGGAGCGCGCGGCCGCCCTCGGGCTCTCGATCCTCTCGGGCGCCACGCTCGCGGCCTGGATCTTCTTCGGGAGCGGCCCCTTCCCGTGGCTCGCCGCGCTCCTCGTGCAGGGTGTCTTCGCGTGGTGGAGGCGAGCTCGCCTGCGCGACTGCCTGGCCGGCGTGGAACGCGTGGGACGCGACCTCGACCTCCTGGCGGAGCTCCTCGCCTGCCTCGAGGCGCAGCGCTTCTCGAGCGAGCGGCTCGTCGCGCTCCGAAGGCTGGTCGAGACCCGGGACCGCCCGCCCTCGTGGCAGATCGCGCGCCTTCGCCTGCTTCGCGATCTCGCCGACGCGCGACGCAACCAGCTCTTCGCTCCCGTGGGCGCGATCTTCGCGTTCACCACCCAGGTCGCCCTGGCGCTCGAGGCGTGGCGCGCGCGCTGCGGCCCGGCCCTCGCCACCTGGATCGACGGGGTCGCCGAGCTCGAGGCGCTGGCGTCGCTCGCCGCGCAGGCCTTCGAGCACCCCGCGGATCCCTTTCCCGAGATCGTGGAGGCGGGACCGCGCTTCGAGGCCGAGGGCCTCGGCCATCCGCTCCTCCTGGAGGAGCGCTGCGTGCGCAACGACGTCGCGCTCTCGGACGAGCTCCGGCTCCTCGTCGTGAGCGGCTCCAACATGTCGGGCAAGAGCACGTTCCTGCGCAGCGTGGGGGTGAACGCGATGCTCGCGCTGGCGGGCGGGAGCGTCCGCGCGCGGCGGCTCCAGATTTCGCCGCTGGCCGTCGGCGCCTCGATCCGCCTGCACGATTCGCTGCTCGAGGGGACGTCGCGCTTCTACGCGGAGATCACGCGGCTGAAGCAGATCGTCTCGGCCACCGGGGGCGGGCTCCCCGTGCTCTTCCTGCTGGACGAGATCCTCCACGGCACGAACTCCCACGACCGGCGCATCGGCGCCGAGGCGGTGCTGCGCGGCCTGGTGGAGCGCGGCGCCGTCGGGCTCGTCACGACCCACGACCTGGCGCTGGCGCGCATCGCCGAGGAGCTCGCGCCCCACGCGGCGAACGTGCACTTCGAGGATCACCTGGAGGACGGCCGGGTGAGCTTCGACTACCGCCTGCGCCCGGGGGTGGTGACGAAGAGCAACGCCCTCGACCTGATGCGCGCGGTGGGGCTCGAGGTGTGACGGCGCCGCCGGGGCTCAGCTCCGCCAGAAGGGCGTGGCGTCCTCGAAGGCCTTCCAGAGCTTCAGCAGTCGCCGGCTGCGGCGCTCGGCCGAGTGCGCCTTCCAGCCCGAGGCGAGGCCCGCGGCGTGGAAGTACACGGGCGCCGGCTCGAGCCGGGAGAGCAGCGCGCCCAACACCCGATCCGCGGTCGCGGCGTCGTTGAGCTCGCCGAGCGCGTCCTGGAGGTCCGCGAGCCGCGCGATGTAGCGCTCGGTGCGCTGGCCGGGGTGGAGGGAGCGGAAGAACTCCGCGGCGTAGCGGAGCTTCTTCAGCTGGATCCGGAGGCGATGCCGCTCGCGGCTCGACGCCTCCGCGA
>DASRUS010000118.1:0-4864 GCA_035687825.1 Myxococcota bacterium
TGACGAACTCGGGCAGCGACCAGGGGCAGATGAGCCCGATGGTCGAGCAGCTGGAGGAGCGCTACGGACGCAGGGCGGAGGCTTGGCTGGTGGACGGAGGCTTCGCGGGTCTGGCGGAGATCGAGCGCGTGAGCCAAGCCGGCTCGACCGTGTACGCCCCGGTGATGGAGCCTCGTGACCCGACCCGGGATCGCCATGAACCTCGCCCGCGCGACGCGCCCGAGGTCGCGGCGTGGCGCCAGCGGATGGGGACCGAGGAGGCGAAGACGATCTACAAGGAGCGGGCGGCCACGTCCGAGTGCGTCAATGCTCAGAGCCGCAACCGAGGCCTCCAGCAGTTCCCGGTTCGGGGCGTGAGCAAGGGGACGGCCATCGTGTTGTGGTACGCGCTGGCCCACAATGTGATGCGGACGGCGGCCCTGCTCGGGCTCGGGGCGGGGATCACGTGAGCCAGAGCTCGAGGACCCGTCGACTGGGCCGGGTTCGGATCGAGAGCCGAGTGCTCCCCAATGGCTGGACGGGTCAGCCGACCAACCGCGCGGCCGCCGAGGCACCCCCTCGCCCCTTCGGTCTTCCTATCAACCAAGCGGATCGGGCCCCGTCATCGCGGTCCCGATTCATTCACAAGCTCTGAGCTGGGCCCGGACCGTGACGACCCTGGAGCCACGAATCCTCTGGGGGTCGATCGAAGCCTCAAGCACGCCCGCGCAGCGAGCCGTAGGCGAGCGGAGTAAACGGTATGTGACCCGGAGCGGAGACCCCTCCCGGCTCCGGCCATTCGATCCACTCGCGATTCTTCAGGCTGGAACGAAGCCCGTCATCCGCTCGCTCACCGCCCAGAGGCGGCGGGCGTCTTCGTCGTTCTGCGCCGAGGCGTTCAGGCGGCGCGGCTTCTCGTCGAAGAAGTACTCGCCGCTCCGACCCTCGACCTCCGGCGACGCGCACAGCCACAAGGCCGTCTCCGCACCCTTCTCCGGCGAGCGCGCGAACGGCCGCAGCATCGTCATGGAGACGCGCCCGAGCAGGCCGTTGTTCTTGCCGAAGTTGCTCCCCACGAAGCCCGGGTGGAGGGCGTTCGCGGTGACGCCGCTCCCCGCGAGGTGCCGCGCGAGCTCGCGGGTGAAGAGGATGTTCGCGAGCTTACTCTTGCCGTAGACCTGCATGACGCGATAGGCGCGCCGGCTCTCGAGGTCGTCGAAGTCGAGGCGGCCCCCCGCGTAGTGGTGGGCGTCGGAGGCCACGTTCACCACGCGCGCGGGGGCGCTCTCGCGCAGGCGGGCCTCGAGGAGCCGCGTGAGGAGGAAGTAGCCGAGGTGGTTCACGGCGAAGGTGCTCTCGATGCCGTCCACCGTCTCGCTGCGCTTCATGAGCACCACGCCGGCGTTGTTGAGAAGCACGTGGAGCGGGCGGCCGCTCGCGAGGAGCTCCTGCGCCGCGCGGCGGATCTCGGCCTGCGAAGAGAGGTCGGCGAGCAGCAGGGAGAGCTTCGCGTTGCCCGTCTTCGCGCGGATCTCCGCGAGCGCGGCTTCGCCGCGGGCGCGGTCGCGGCAGACGAGCACGAGCTCCGCGCCGAGCCGGGCGAGCTCCTCCGCGGCGGCGCGGCCGATCCCGCTCGTCGCGCCGGTGACGAGACAGGTGCGGCCGGCGAGATCCCACGCGTTTCGCGCCACGGCGAGTCCTCCCGGGGCGAGGATAACGCGGGGCGGCCGGGGCTGGGCACAGGCCCTCCCCTCGGCCAAGGAGCGGAGGCCGTAGACAGCGTGGTTGCGGCCAGCATCTCGCGCCGGCGGCCTCGAACCGGGTCGGTGACCTTCCAGGCCCGACCCCGGGCCGATTCCTCGCTCCTCCACGCCTCGGGGAGGACCTGCACCGTCACCGTGCTGTGTAACAGAGCCACCCGGCGGATGCATCCACAATCTGGATGAGGCACGATGTCTCGTTCGCGCTGAACGCCGTTCAGCGCAGCGACCCTGCTTCGGGCCCGTCTCCCGTCGGGACCGCGATGGGCGCGGACGGGCTCGGGATGCGCTCGCGCGCCTCGCGCGGGTGCGGCGAGGTGACGAAGGCGAGCACGCCGCCGGCGATGAGGGCGAGGCCCGCCCACTGCCGCGCGGTCGCGACCTCGCCGAGCAGGAGGAAGCTCGCGCCGATGGCGAGCAGCGGGATCGACGGCACGACGATGGCCGTCGAGCGCGCGAGGTCGAGGCGCGTGATGGTCTCGTACCAGAGCATCGTGCCCAGGAAGGAGAGCACGACGCCCTGGAGCGCGAGGGCCGGCAGCAGCGAGACGAGCGTTGCACGCTCCGGCAGCGCGCCCGCGCCGCCCAGGGCGAGCCAGACCAGCACGAGGAGTGTGCCGCCGAAGACGTAGCGCGCGGCCGTCAGCACCTGCGGCGAGACGTCCCTGAGCCCCCGCAGCACCACCAGGTGGGAAATCTGCCAGCAGAGCGGCGTGAGCAGCAGGAGCCCCACGCCGAACGACGTTTCGAGCCCCGTGGTCTCGACCGCGAGCGCGATCCCGGCGACGAGCAGGAGCACCGCCCCCAGGCGCCGCAGCGTGATGGGGTGCCCCAGGAAGATCCGGGCCAGCACGAGCGCGTACGCGCTCTCGACCTGGAGGCACAGGACCGCGTCGATCGCCGTGGTGCGCTTCGCCCCCTCGAAGAAGAGGAAGTACGCCGCGGAGGTGCCGAGCGCGCCCACGAGCACGAGCCGCGGCGCGGTGCGACGGCGCCCGAGCTCGGCGAGCTGGCCCCGCACGCCGAGCAGCACGAGCGCCGCGACCGCGCCGAAGACGCTCGTCGCGGTGGCCACGAAGAGCGCGTCGGCGCGGCCCGTCGTGAGCTTGGCGAACGCTGGGAAGAAGGCGCCGACGAGCACGCACAGCGCCGCGAACGCGAGCCCGGCGAGCTCCCGGCGTCGTTCCAGAGCGGGTCCCGGTCAGCTCGTCTGGGGGGCGAGCGCCATGGGATTGTAGTAGTAGCGCTCCGTCGCGATCTTCCCGTTCTTCACCTCGTGGACGGCGACCTCGGGCAGCGACACGGTGCGCCCGTCCCTGAGCTTCACCGTGGCGTCCCACTCGATGCAGATGGTGTCGCCCTTCACGAAGACGTTGCGGGGCCGCCAGGTGGTGCCCATCTGCATCGACTCCCACTGCTTCATCTTCGCCTCGAGACCGGCGTAGCCAGTCGCGACGTCGCCGGTCGCCTCGCGGGACGTGGCGCCTTCGGCGTAGAGCTGGCGGAGGTCGAAGAGGGCCGTGTTCTGGGTGGCGCGCACGATCCTGCGCGCCAGCGCCTCGAGGTCGGAGCCGGCGGCCGGCTTCTTCGGAGCCGCGGCCTTCTTCGGCGCCTTCTTCGCGGCCTTGAGGGGGGCTCGCTTCGCGGCGGCCTTGCGAGCGGCCTTCCTGGGGGCGGGCTTGCGGGATTTCTTCGAGCGCGTCGCCATGGCGTTCCTCCGGTGCGGGTGGCGTGGCGCGGAGTCTACCAGCCGATGCGGGGCGAGCGGGGGAAATTTCCGCCTCCGCGCCACGGACGGGGCCGCCGCGCGGAACTTCAGCCTCCGAGGAGCTCCACGATCTCGTCCTCCCGCGCCGCCGCGTCCGCCCGCCCGAGCTCGACGAGCGCGCCCGTGAAGCAGCGGTCGAAGAGGAGGTAGGAGAGGAGGTCGGCCTCGTCCTCGGGGACGCCGCTGGTCGCCAGCCGCGAGAGCAGGCCGGGCAGCACGCCCAGCGAGCGGCGACCCCCCTCCCGGCGGAAGCTCTGCGCGGCGAGCTGGCCCACGTCCTGGCTGGGGCGGACCACCACCGTCTCGACCTCGCGGTAGCCGACGCCGCGCCGGGCCCGCACGGCGACGTTGATCTTCTCCAGGAAGTCGGGGCCGTACACCTCGAGGCCGCGGGCGAGGAGCGAATTCACCAGCTCGAGCTGGCGGAGCTCGACCTCGAGCTGATCGAGGAGGAGCGCGTTCAGCACCTTGCCCAGCAGGAAGGCCGGCTGCGTGATCACCTCGTCCGAGTAGGGGGCGTGCGTCGCGCTCGGATGCCCGGGGTGCTTGAGGGCCACCACGAGGATCCGATCCGCGCCGAGGCGTAGCGCCGGGGAGAGGGGCGTGTTCATGCGCAGGCCGCCGTCCACGTAGTAGCGGTCGTCGATGCGCACCGCGGGGAAGAGGAACGGGATCGCCGCCGAGGCGCGCACGTGCCGCGCGGTGATCTCCCCGCACACGGCCTGGGCGTTCGGGTCGAAGGACCAAGGCGCGGGATCGGCGAGGGCTCCGTCCATGAACACGGCGACGCGCCCGGTCCGCACCTCGGTGCACGAGATGCAGAGCGCGCGCGGCGTCCTGCCGTCCAGGTTCTCGCGAAGCCGATCCCAGGGGATGCGCTCCGCCACGATGCGCTCCAGGGGTGTCACGTCCACGAGGCCGCCCAGCACGTCTGAGCGCCCGCGCCGGCGCAGTCGGGCGAGACCCAGGGCCCGGAACGGGATGCCGAGGAGATCGCGCGCGGAGAAGTCGATCACGCGCGACACCTCCATGGAGAGCCAGGTCTCCGCGAGCCGTCGCGTGCGCGCGGCGGGATCCAGGTGCGCGCTCGCCGCGGTGTAGGCGGCGTGGATCGCCCCCACCGAGGTCCCGCTCACCACGTGGAGCTCGAAGCCCCGCGGGAGTCGGGGCCAGACCTTCTCGAAAACGTGCGCCAGCACGCCCGCCTCGTAGGCGCCGCGGGCGCCGCCGCCGGAGAGGACGAGCGCGACCCTCATCCCGCCCGGACCCCGGTCGCGGCGCGCGGGTGCGGATCCATGCGGCCCAGGGTACCGCCCGGTCGTCCCGCGCGGGGGGCTCAACCCCCGGCCGCGGTCGC
>DASRUS010000119.1:0-2372 GCA_035687825.1 Myxococcota bacterium
CGCTTCCCGAGGAGCTCGCGTCGTTCGATCGCGCGGTCGGCGCGGCGAGGCTTCCCGGCGCGCGGGCGGTGGCCGTCGTGGACGGGGCCCTCGCCCCGGATCTCGCGGCGGATCCGGTCGCCGGGTCGCGCGTTCGGGTCCTCGTCGCGGAGCTCGCGGGGGAGGCGCCCGTGGTCGAGGCTTCCCTCGCGCGCGTCGCCGCGGACCTGGGTGCGAAGCCGGTGCCGGCGCACGCCCTCGAGCGCGTGCGCGAGGTCCAGGGCGCGCCCCTCGGAGAGCGCGGCCTGCGCGTCCGCGTGGACGTGCTCCCCGCGCGGGTCCGCGCCGCGGCGCAGAGGCTGCGCGACGCGGGGGCGCGGCTCCTCGTCTACCCGGGCGCGGGCCTCGTCTTCGCGTTCTTCGAGCTCGCTCCCGATGCGAGCGGCGCGGAGGCCGCTCTCTCCGCCGCGGGCGAGGCCGCGCGCGCGGGCGGCGGAGGCTTCCTCGTCGAGGAGGCGCCCCTCGCGGTGAAGCGCGCGCACGACGTCTTCGGGGATCCGCCGGGCGGGCTCGCGATCATGCGCGTGCTCAAGCAGAAGTTCGACCCCGAGGGCATCCTCAACCCGGGCCGCTTCGCGGGGGAGATCTAGTGAGCGCGCGTCCGCCGGAGCCCGAGGCCTTCCCCCTCGCCGCGATCCTCCAGGGCACGCTCGACTGCGTGCACTGCGGCATGTGCCTCCCCGCGTGCCCGACCTACCGCGAGACGGGGAGCGAGACCTCCTCCCCGCGCGGGCGCATCTACCTGATGCGCGCCGTCGCCGAGGGGCGGCTCCCCCTCGGCGACGCGCTCGCCGAGGAGGCGTTCCTGTGTCTCGGCTGCCGCGCGTGCGAGACGGCGTGTCCCTCGGGCGTGCGCTTCGGCGCGCTCCTCGAGCACACGCGTGGGTCGGTGGAGCGCGCGGGGCTGCGGCGAGGCTTCGCGAAGCGCGCCGAGATCTTTGCGCTCCGCCACGTCGTGCCCCGACGGGCGCGCCTGCGCGCCCTCGTCGGTCTTCTCGGAATCGCGCAACGTCTCCGCCTCGATGCGGTCGCGTTTGGTCTGCTCCCGCGCAGCGTGCGCGACATGCACGGCCTCCTCCCGCGCATCCCCGCGCGCGCGGCGCGGCGCCCGCTCCCGGAGCTCACACCCGCCCTCGGCTCGCGCCGGGGTCGCGTGGCCTTCTTCGCGGGCTGCATCATGCCCGAGCTCTTCGGATCCGTGAACCGCGCCACGCTGCGCGTGCTCGCGCGCAACGGCTTCGACGTGGTGGTGCCGCGCGGCCAGGGCTGCTGCGGCGCGCTCCAGGCCCACGCGGGAGACGCGGAGTTCGCGCATGGGCTCGCGCGTCAAAACCTGGCCGCTTTCGACCCCCGCCACGTGGACGCGATCGTCTCGAACTCCGCGGGCTGCGGTGCGGCGCTGCGCGAGGCGAAGGACTGGCTCCCCGGGGAGGCCGAGGGCTTCTCCGCGCGCGTGCGCGACGTGTGCGAGCTCCTGGACGAGGCGGGACTCCGTGCGCCGGCCGGGCGCCTCGCGCTGCGCGTCTGCTACGACGACCCGTGCCACCTGGTCCACGCCCAGAAGGTGAAGGACGCGCCGCGCCGCGTGCTCGCGTCGATCCCGGGCCTCGTGCTCGTTCCCCACGACGACCCCGCGAGCTGCTGCGGCGCCGCGGGCACCTACAACCTGACGCACCGCGCGATGTCGTCCGCCGTCCTCGCGCGCAAGCTCGACGCCCTCGCCGCGGTGGACCCCGACGCGATCGCCACGGGCAACCCGGGCTGCCTGATGCAGATCGCGGGGGGCGCGCGCGGCCGCGGGCTTCGCGCGCGCGTGGTGCACCCGGTGGAGCTCCTCGACGAGAGCTACTCGTAGAGCACCGCGTCCTCGGTGGGCTTCGGGGGCCGCACGCGCGGGAAGGCGCCCAGGCCGAGGTCGGTGCCCGAGACCTGGAGCACGAGGTCCACGGGCAGGATCGATTCGCGCGCGCGGACCATCCCGTAGCGCTCGCGGGCGCTCTCGAAGACGTAGGTGGATTCCGCGGCGGCGCGCGGATCCGGGGCGTCGGCGAGGCCGAGGAGCGCGCGCTCGAAGAACAGGTCGCGGTCGGCGTCGGGCGCGGCCTCGAGGTCGGGGTCGAGGCGCGCGCTGCGCAGCGACGCCTCTTCGAGGAGCGCCACGCTCCGCGCGAGGCGTTCCTCCGAGACGCGCTAGCGCCGTAGCACGGGCTCGCCGCCCTCCTGGCCCCGCTCGTTCACGAAGGCGAGCTCGAGCACGAGGCCCCCCAGGAAGGTCACGCCCTGGCGATGGAGCTCCCCGTTCGCGAGCTCGCCGTCGAGGAGCTCGGGGCGGA
>DASRUS010000120.1:0-6917 GCA_035687825.1 Myxococcota bacterium
CTCGCCGCGGTGAGCGTGAGGGTGCGCGCCTCGACCTCGGGGTCGAGCGTCGCGATGGGGACGAAGTGGTGACCCGCGTGGACGAGCTCGCCGTGGATCTCGTCGGCGACCACGACGAGGTCGTGCGAGAGCGCGATCTCGGCGAGACGCTCGAGCTCGTCGCGGCGGAACACGCGCCCCGTCGGATTGTGCGGGTTGCAGAGCAGGAGCACCCGTGTGTCGCGGGAGATCGCCGCGCGCAACTGGTCGAAGTCGATCTCGAAGCCCGTGAGCCCCCGCACCAGCCGGTTCTCCACGAGCACGCGGCCCGTGCTGCGCACGGCGCCGAGAAAGGGCGGATAGATGGGCGTCTGCACCACCACGCCCTGCCCGCGCTCGGACCAGGCCTCGATCGCCGCGTACATGCCCTGCACCACGTCGCTGAGGAGCTCGACGCGGCGCGGATCCACCCGCCAGCCGAAGCGCCGCTCCGCGCGCTCGGCGAAGAGCTCGGGCAGACCCGTGGGCCGCGGGTGCATCGGGTAGCCGAAGTCCGAGAGCTCCACGGCGCGGTGCAGGCGGCGGCGGATCGGCTCGGCCACGGGGTAGTCCATGTCCGCCACCCAGAGCGGGAGCACGTCGTCGGGGTAGACGCGCCACTTCTCGCCCGTGCGGGCGCGGAGCTGCTCCACCGCGAGCGCGTCGAGGTCGAGGGGCGGGTGACGCATCGCGCGCTCGGCGCACCCGAGCGCGGAGCGGGCCGCCGCGGCATCGAGCGGGGTCGCCGCCGCGGTCCCGCCGCGCGCAAGCCAGCCCGCGAGGTCGCGCTCCAGCTCATCGAGCACCCAGTCGATCGAATCGCGCCCGACCGGGATGGGCGTGACCGTGTCCGCGCCCTCCGGATCGAGATGGAAGTGCGCGCCCGGCTCGAAGCAGTCGAAGCGAAGGCGCTCCCGCCCGCTCGCGTCCCGCACGCGGAGCGTGGGGCCGCTCGGCTCGCGGTGCTCGACCACGAGCCGCAGGGTTCCGAGCCGGATCTCCTCCATCGGCACGAGCTTAGCGGGTCAACCTCCCCCCGCGATCGGTCGAAGAGGGCGCATGCTCCGCATCGTGGACCTGTGCGACCCCGAGGCGGGCGACGCCGCCTGCTTCGGGGGCAAGGCGGCGGGCCTGGCGCGGCTCGGGCGCGCCGGCGCGCCCGTACCCGAGGGCTTCGCGGTCGAGGCCACGCGCCTCGAGCCGCGCGTCTGGCCGGCGGAGACGCGCCAAGAATTCGGGCGACGCCTCGAGGGCCTGCTCGCCTCGGGACCCGTGGCGATCCGCTCGTCGGCGCTCGAGGAGGACGGCGCCCACCGCTCGTTCGCGGGGATCTTCGAGACGGTGCTCGGCGTGACCTCGGTGTCGGACGCGATCGAAGCAGCGGCGCACTGCATCGCCTCGGGCGACGCGACGCGCTTCTACGCCTACGCGGGGCCGCGCGATCCCGTCCCCGTCGGTCTCGTGGTGCAGCGGCAGGTGGGCTCGCGCAGCGCGGGCGTCTGCTTCACGCGCGATCCGCTGGGGCGCGACGGAGCCGTGCTGCTCGAGGCCGTCTCGGGCTGCGGCGACCGGCTCGTCTCGGGCGAGGCCCAGCCCGAGGCCTGGCGCGTCTACCGGAGCGCGCTCGGGCCGCTCGAGGCGCGCCGCGAGCCCCGCCCGGGCGAGCCCGAGCTGCTGCGCGCCGAGGACGCCGCGGACGTGGCGCAGCGCGCGCTCGCCCTGGAGGGGGCGCTCGGCGAGCCCCTGGACCTCGAGTGGGCGCGCGACGCCGAGGGCCGGCTCTGGTGGCTCCAGGCGCGCCCCATCACGGCCGCCGTGGATCCGACATATTTGTGCGTCGAGCGCGGTGCGCCCGAGGCCGACGACGGACCGGTCACGGTATGGTCGAACTTCAACCTGCGCGAGACCATGCCCGATCCCCTGCCGCCGCTCGTGTGGTCGCTGTGGCGCGACCGCCTGCTCGGCGTCCTGCTGCGCGCGTTCGTGCCCGCCGGGCTTCCCGAGGCGACGCGGCGCGCCCTCGTCTGCGCGGACCGCGTGGCCGGACGCATCTACTGGAACCTGAATGGATTCCTGGCGGTGCCCATCTTCGGTTGGACGCTCGGCCCGCTGGGCGCCATGATCGACCCGGGTGCCTCGCAGCGCATCGTCGCGCTGCGCCGCGCGGGGGTGCTCCGCGCGCGGCGGATCCCGGACGCGCGCAGGCTCTGGGCGGCGACGCTCGTCGAGGTGCTGAGCGGCGTGCCGCGGGTCCTGCGCGGACCCGAGGCGGCGCTCGTGGAGCTGCGCGCGCTGCACGCGCGTCTGCGCCGCGAGGCCGAGCGCCCGCTCGCACCGCTCACGATCCCCGAGCTCGTCGCCGAGGTGCGCCGGCTCACGGACCCCGAGCTCCTCGGCCTGCACCGCTACATGGGCGTCGCGATGGCCTCGGCCTTCGCCTTCGAGCTGGCGCGGCTCGCGTTCCGCGCGCACCCCGAGGCCGAGCGCCGGCTCGCGGTGGGGATCCGCGGCAACCCCACCACCGAGATGAGCTTGGCCCTCGATGCGCTCGTGGAGCGCGCGGGCCCCCTCGCGGATCTCTTCGAGCAGGCGCTGCCGACGCACGACCTCCTCGTCACCATCGCCGAGCGCGCCGAGGGCCAGGCGTTCCTCGCCGAGCTCGGCGCGTTCCTCGAGCAGAACGGACAGCGCGGCCCCGGCGAATTCGACCTCTCGGTGCCGCGCTGGCGCGAGGATCCGGGGCTGCTCCTCGCCTGCATCCGGGCGGGGCTGCGCGACCCCGCGAAGGAGTCGCTCCACGAGCGGTTCGCGCGCCTGGGGCGCGAGCGGCGCGAGGCCATCGACCGCGCGATCGCCGCATCGCCCGGCTGGAAGCGCCCGCTCCTGGCCTGGCTCGCGAGCGCGGTGGAGCGCTGCATGCCCCTGCGCGAGGCGCCGAAGCACCACGGACTCCTCCTCTTCGAGCGCGTGCGGTCGATCCTGCTCGAGATCGGCTCACGCCTCGCCGCGCTGCGCGTCCTCGCCTCGGGCGACGACGTCTTCTTCCTCGACTGGCGCGAGATCGAGGACGCCTTCGCCGGGCGCGGTGATTGGAGCGCCTGGCGCGAGCTCGTGGGCCGACGGCGCGTGGAGCTCGCGCGCTTCAGCGCGGAGCCCGCGCAGGAGATCCTGCGCTCGGACGGCGTTCCCGTCCCCGATCCGGAGGACCGACGGATCGCCTCGGGCGACCGGGTGCTGCTCGGCACGGGCATCGCCACGGGCCGCGCGACGGGGCGCGTCCGCGTGCTCCACACACCGGACCCCCACGCGCTCGCGCCGGGGGAGATCCTGGTGGTGCGTCACGCCGACCCCGGCTGGACTCCCCTCTTCTCCCGGGCCGCGGGCCTCGTGATGGAGGTGGGGGGCGTCATGTGCCACGCCGCAGTCGTGGCTCGGGAGATGGGGCTCCCCGCCGTCTTCGGTGTGCGCGATGCGACCCACCTTTTGGCGGACGGGTCTCTCGTCACCGTGGACGGGGTCGAGGGAACCGTCACACCGGCCTGACCGTCCGAGCGCGTGCGGATCGGCGAATAACCGTCAGACTCTCGCCGGGGGACTCGCCTTGCGAAAGCAACGAACGCGAATCCGGCTCTTCTACTTCGTGACCCTGCTGCTCGTGGGGCATCCCACCCACGACGGCTGGGAGGTCGGCCTCCTGCTCCTCGCGCTGGGAGCGGGCCTGCACGCCTGGGCCGCGGGCTACCTGCGCAAGAACCAGGTGCTGGCCGCGGCGGGCCCCTACCGCTTCGTGCGCAACCCGTTCTACGTGGCGGACTTCCTGCGCGACCTCGGCATCCTCTTCGCGTGTCACTCCTGTCTCCACGTCGTGCACGCGCCAGTCTGGATCCTCGCGGCGCTCTACCTCACCTACATGTTCGGGATCGTGATCCATCGCCGCGTGCTGGAGAAGGAGGAGCCGGAGCTCCGCGCGCGCTTCGGCGAGTCGTACGCGCTCTACTGCGCCGAGGTGCCGCGCTTCGTGCCGCGCCTGTGGCCGGCGCGGCGGCGGGGCGACGCCGGGTTCTCGTTCGCCACGCTCCACCGCAACCGCGAGCTGCCCCGGCTCCTCGCCATGCTGCTCATGATCGGCCTCACCTATTACCGCTGGGAGGCCGTCCACCACGCCTTCCGCCTCGCGCACATGCTCGATGACGCCTGGGAGCTCGCGCTCTTCGCGGCGCTGCCCGCGGTGCTGCTCGCCACGAAGGTGCGCGTGGCCGCGATCGGCGAGAAGCACGCGCGCGTGCTGGCGGCGCTCGCGCCCTGGCTCCTCGCGGCGTGGGGCCTCGTGCTGCTCCTCGTGGATCTCCGCGAGTACGAGAACGAGGTGGTGGCCTGGGGGATCGGGCTGACGCTCTTCCTCTCGGGCTGCGCGCTGCGCCTGGCGGCGGTCGCCGAGCGCGGGCCGGTCGCGGCCGGGGGCCCGCCGGGCGTACACGCCTGGATCCGGCACCCGGCGATCGTCGGCACGACCGCGATCATGCTGGGGCTCGCGAGCTGCGCCGAGGCGCTCTGGCTCCTCCCGCTCACGTTCTGCGTGTGCGCCGTGCTGCTCGCGCCGGTCGCGCGCGCGCAGGAGGCGGCGCTCGCGAGGCGCCTGGGAAGCGACGACGAGCGTCGCAACGAGAGCGTTCCGCGCTGGTGGCCGGGCTGGCGGCGGCTCCACGGCCTCCTGGCCTCGGTGGGCGCGGCGCTCCGGGGGCGGCCCGTGGACGCCTTCGGCTGGGAGCTCGCGACCGCGCTCGTGCTCGTCCCCTTCGTCCTGAGCGAGCTCCTCCTCGACTGAACGTCTCGGATATCATCGGGCCATGAGCTGGAAGCCCGAGGTGGACGAGATCGAGCGGCGCCGCGAGCTCGCGAAGCAGCACGGCGGCCCCGAGGCCGTGCGCCAGCAGCACGAGCGCGGCCGGCTCACCGTGCGCGAGCGCATCGGCGCCCTCCTGGACCGCGGAAGCTTCCGCGAGCACGGCGACGTGGCCGTCGCCAACGTCGTGGTGGGTACGGGCGGCATCGACGGGCGCCCCTGCGTCGTGGGCGGCGACGACTTCACGATCCAGGGCGGCGCCTACTCGCCCGTGGGGCTTCGCAAGGGCCAGTACGCCGACGAGCTCGCGATCCGCCGGCGGATCCCGCTGGTGCGGCTCCTCGAGGGCGGCGGCGCGAGCGTCGCAGGCGCCTCGGGCGTGCGCGGCCGCTCGGGCTACGACCTGGTCTCGTCCTCGCCGCTGAACCTGCTCTGCATGGAAGCCCTCGCCACGGTGCCGGTGGCGTGCGCGGCGCTCGGACCCGTGGCGGGCTTCCCCGCGGCGCGGCTCGTGGCGTCGCACTTCTCGGTCATGACGCGCGCGACCGCGCAGGTGCTCGTCGGCGGGCCGGCCCTCGTGGAGCGCGCGCTCGGCAAGCGCCTCACGAAGGAGGAGCTCGTCGGGGCCGACGTGCACCTGCGGAGCGGCGTCGTGAACAACGTCGCCGACGACGAGGCCGACGTCTTCCGCCAGATCCGCGCCTTCCTCTCCTACCTTCCGCCGAACGCGTGGGAGCTGCCGCCCGTCGCGACGACGGACGACCCGACCGGGCGGGCGGAGGAGGAGCTCCTCTCCATCGTCCCGCGCGAGCGACGCCGCGCGTACAAGATCCGGCGCGTGATCGAACTCGTCGTGGATCGGGGCTCGTTCTTCGAGCTCGCGCCGCTCTTCGGACGCTCGCAGGTGACGGGGTTCGCGCGCGTGGGCGGTCACCCCGTGGGCGTTCTCGCGAACGATTGCCATCAGCAGGGCGGCGCCATGTCCGCGGACGGAGCGCAGAAGGTGCGCCGCTTCGTGGAGACGTGCGACGCGTTCCACCTTCCCGTCGTGAGCTTCGTGGACGAGCCGGGCTTCCTGATCGGTCCCGACGCGGAGCGCGCGGGTACGATCCGCCACGGCATGGCTGCCATGTTCTCCGTGCTGCAGGCGCGGGTGCCGTGGATCGCGGTGCTGGTGCGCAAGGCCTTCGGCGTGGCCGCGGGGATCCACCTCGGCACCGGCTCCACGGTCGTCGCGTGGCCCTCCGCCGAGGCCGGCGCGCTCCCGGTGGAGAGCGGCGTCGCCCTCGCCTTCCGGCGCGAGATCGCCGAGGCCCCCGACCCCGCCGCGCGGCGCCGCGAGCTCGAGGACGAACTCGCCGCGGCGCAGTCGATCCTCCCGCGCGCGGAGGATTTCGGGGTGCACCATCTCATCGATCCGCGCGAGACGCGGCCGCGGCTCTGCGAGTGGATCCAGGAAATCCGGCCGCAGCTCGAGGCGCTGCCGCGGGGTCCGCGCAGCTACGGGCCACGGCCCTGAGCAGGCGCCTCAGCGCCCCCGGTACTTCGGCTCTCGCTGCTCCGCCCGCGCCGCTTTCATCTCCGCGTAGTCGTGGGACGCGAAGACCATGGACTGCGCGAGCGCCTCGTCCCGGAGCGAGCGGCGCACGAGATCGTTCGCGATCCCGTCGAGCGTGCGGCGGAACATCTGCACGGTGAAGGCGGGGGCCTTCGCGATGCCGTGGGCGATCTCGAGGCAGGCCGCGTCGAGCTTCTCGTCCGGCACGACGCGCGACACGACTCCGTGTCGGAGCGCCTCCGGGGCGTCCATCACGCGGCCGGTGAGGGCGAGGTCCGCGGCCACGCCGTGACCCGCCATCTGCACGAGGCGCGCCGTCCCGCCGGAGTCGGGCACCACGCCGTGCAGGATCTCGGGAAGGCGCATCCGCGCGCTCTCGCCCGCGATGCGCAGGTCGCAGAGCAGCGCGCGCTCGAACGACCCCCCGATCACCCAGCCCTTGAGGGCCACGACGATCGGCGCGGGGATCGTGAGGAAGAGCTGCGTGCCGCGGTGGCC
>DASRUS010000121.1:0-6041 GCA_035687825.1 Myxococcota bacterium
TGGACGAGAGCCACCTCCACGCGGGCCACGCGGGCGCCGCGTCGGGAGCGGGACACTTCCGCGCGCTCGTGGTCTCGCCGCGCTTCGCGGGGCTCTCCCTCGTCGCGGCGCAGCGCCTCGTCTACGAGGCGCTCGGCGACGAGATGGGAAGCGAGATCCACGCGCTCTCGGTGCGCACGCTCGTGCCCGAGCGCTGGCAGCCGGCTGGGCTCTAGAGGAAACGCTCCAGCCACTGGCGCAGCGACACGTGGAAGCCCGCGGCGTTGCGGTGGCCGCCGCCGCCGAAGTCCACCGCCAGGCGCGACACGTCGAAGGGACCGATCGAGTAGAGCGAGACGTCCACGCGCTGGCCGGTGACGCGGTAGACGAGGCCGCACGGCGATCCGAAGCTCGCGCGCTTCGCGAGCTCGTGGCCGATCAGGCTGCGGCGATGGAGCGCGTTCACCGCCTCGACGCGCAGCTCGCCCACGCGCGCGGAGTGCGCGAAGCGCAGCGCCGTCTCCACCTCGCGCTGCTGTGCGCGCAGGATCGGCACGCCTTCGCGCGCGAGCTCGTCCACGGGCGTCGCGGCGAGCGCGCTCCACGCCGCGAAGCTGTGCGGGTGGGAGCCGATCGTCGCGTTCACCTCCTCGGAGCGCGCGAGCTTCCAGCTCCACAGGTCCTGGTCCTCGACGTAGCGCAGCAGCTCCGGCGTCTCCGCCCCGGGGTGGAAGTGGCGCCAGGCCAGCACCGCGCCGGAGTGGGAGAGGTCGAAGTCGACGCGATGACCGAGCGAGGGGAGCGCGTTCACGAGCTCCGCGTCCGACTCGAAGCGCTGCTTCGAGCTCACGTGGTGATCGAGGACCACGACCTGCGCCGCCACGGCGCCGAGCTCGCGCAAGACCCCGTTCGGCGGCGCGATGTCCACGAAGGCGACGCGGTCGCCCGCGTACTCCTCCGCGCGCAGGTCGTCGTCGTGGCCGCGCGGAAGGTAGGAGGCTGACTCGCCCCACGCGCGCCACACGGCCCAGGCGGCGCCGAAGCCGTCGGGACACCCGGCGTGATAGAAGCAGACCCGCCTCATCGTCGGGCGAGGCTAGCCCATCGCCCGGTCGTCCGGCTCACCTGCGGCGCGGGCGCGGGCCCCGCGCGTCGCCTCATCCCGCTCGAGGGTTCGCGCGGCGAGGCACACGAAGACGCAGCCGATCCCGTTCGCGACCAGGGCGAAGAGCATGGCCAGGCGCAGGTCGCCGAGGCGATCCGAGACGAGGCCGATCGAGTAGGGCCCGAGGGCGAGGCCGATGAACGTGATGACGAGGAGGTAGAACGCGGACGCCATGGCGCGCATGCGCGGGAGCACCAGGTCCTGGATCGTCGCCGCGCCCACGCCGATCCACATGGAGCCGAGCGCCGTCACGGGGAAGTTCAGGACGTAGGCGAGCGTCGTGCTCTCGGTGGTGAGCATCCAGACCAGGAGGGGGACCGGCGCCACGGCGGCGAGCGCGGCGAGGCGCAGGCGGCCCGTGGGCGCAGCCGCGCGCCAGCGGTCGGCGACGATCCCGCCGAGGGTCACGCCGAGCCAGCCCGCGGCCGCCGCGGTCGCGCCGAGGATGGTGCCCGCCTCGGCGAGCTCCACGCCGTGGAAGCGCAGGAAGAAGGGAGGCGTCCAGCCGCCGACCCCGTAGCCCGTGAAGGCGAGGCATGCGACGCCGAGACAGAGGAAGCGGAGCGACGGCGTCCCGAAGACGAGCTTCGCCGTCGGGCGATCGCGCAGCCGGAGCGCCTGACCCCAGGAGAGCGCCGCGTACAGGCCGATGCCGAGAGCGACCCACTGTGCGACGTGGCCCGTCGCGTAGATGAGCAGCGCCGCCAGACCGGCCACGAAGAGTGCGGCGAGGAGGTTCGTGCGGAGCGCGCGGGCGCCGCCGCCCTCGCGAGCCAGGTGGAGGATCGTGAGCGGCGGGATCACCGCTCGGAGCTCGCGGAGGAACTCGCGGAACGGATGGGCCTCCGTCGGCGCGAGAATCCCTTCGGACGCGCCGCGCGCCGGCTCGCGCAGCGTGCGCACCCAGACCGCGAGGAGGAGGCCCGGGAGGCCCACCACGAGATACGCGACCTGCCAGCCGGCGAGGCCGAGGGGAGGAGCGCTCCCCGCCCACGCCGCGTTCCAGCGGCCCACCACCTGGCCGCCGATCATGAGGCCGAGACCGCCGCCGATGTAGATGCCGCTCGAGTAGATGGCGAGGACCGTCGCGCGCCGCGCCGGGGGAAACCAGTCGGAGAGCAGCGAGAACGCCGCGGGGCTCGCGCTCGACTCGCCGATCCCCACGCCGATGCGCGCCGCGGCGAGCTCGCTGAAGCTCCGGGCGAAGCCCGAGAGCGCGGTCATGAGGCTCCAGACCGAGAGCCCGAGCGCGATGAGCGTGCGCCGCGTCCACAGATCGGCGAGGCGGCCGAGGGGGATCCCGAAGAGCGCGTAGAAGACCGCGAAGGCGGTGCCGTAGAGGAAGCCGATCTGCGCGTCGGAGACGCCGAGGTCGCGCTTGATCTCCTCGGCGAGGATCGTGACGATCTGCCGGTCGAGGAAGTTCAGCGTGTAGACGACGACGAGGACGCCGAGCACGTAGCTCGGGTAGCCCGGGCGTCGGCTCATGCAGCGCGGGGCCGGAAGCGTCGCCCGAGCCAGTCCACGAGGATCCGGTTCAGCTCGTCGGGCTTCTCCTGCTGCGTCCAGTGCCCGCAGCGCTCGATCATCACCGTCTCGAGGTCGGGGACGAGCGCGGGCATGCCGGCGGCCATCTCGGGGCGCAGCACCGGATCCCACTGCGCGGTCACCATGAGGGAGGGCACCCCGATCTTGGCGATCCCGACGGCGGGAGCGATCTCCCAGTTGCGGTCGAAGTTCCGGTACCAGTTCACCGCGCCGGTGAAGCCCGTGCGCTCGAAGCTGCGCACGAAGACATCCATCTCCTCGGGCGACAGCAGCGGCTCGCCGGCGGGCTCGACCTCCGCGAGGCGCCGGAAGGGATTCATGTCGAGCGTGCCCGACGCGGCGGCGCGCGCCATCAGCTCCGCGGGCGGGACGGCACGGCGCATGAGCACGTCGAAGACCCGGTGCACGTCGCGGGCGAGGACCGCGTCCGCCACGCCGGGCTGCTGGAACCAGAGGATGTAGAGCTTCTCGTCCTGGCTCCCGTCGGTCGCGCCGACCAGCATGCGCATGAGCGTCGTCGGCGGCACGGCGGAGCGCGCGAGGTAGGGCGTGTTCACGCCCACGGCGCCCGCGCAGCGCTCGGGGTGCAGCACGGGCATCGCCCACGCCACGAAGCCTCCCCAGTCGTGACCGACGAAGACGGCGCGCTTGAGCTCGAGGGCGTCGAGGAGCGCCACGAGATCGCCCGTCAGGTGGTGCATGTCGTAGGCGGCGATCGGCTCGGGTCGGTCGCTGCCGCCGTAGCCGCGCTGGTCCGGGGCGATGGCGCGGAAGCCCGCGGCGGCCACGGCCGGGAGCTGGTGGCGCCACGAGAACGCGAGCTCGGGGAAGCCGTGGCAGAAGACGACCGCGGGGCCTGCGCCGAGCTCGTGGACGGCGAGCGTGAGGCCGGGATCGTCGCTCCCGTCGGGAAGCACGTGCCGGGGGAGACGCACGCGGCGGGCGGGCGGGAACGCAGGCATCGGGATCCTCCGGGTCGGGCGCGCAGTATACCCGGGCGGCTCTGCGCGAGGGCGATCTGATACGTTCGGCGTGTGAGCGCTCTCCGATCCGCCATCTGCGTGGAGGAGCTCCCGCCCCCGCGCTCGTTCCGCGCCCTGGCCGCGGCGCTCCACGCCGACGCGAGCGGCTGGGGTCCGCACCCCTGGCTGCTGGAGAGCACGCTCGCGACGCCGCCGCTCGGGCGGTTCTCGTTCGCGGGCGCGGATCCCTGGTGCACGTGGCGCTCGTTCGGCGAAGCGACGGAGCTCGAGGTGAGGCGCGCGGTGTATCCCGATCTCGGGTTCGGGCCCGGGCGCCGCTCGCTCGCCGGGCATCCGTTCGAGCTCCTGCGGTGGTTCCTGGTTGCGTCGTCCGACGAGTGTCCGGAGCACGCGCCCCCCTTCTGCGGCGGCGCGCTGGGCGTCTTCGGCTACGAGCTCGGCTGGCTCTTCGAAGCGCTGCCGCCGCCGCCACCCGACGACGTGGGTCTGCCATGTCTGCCGGATCTGGCGCTCCTCTTCGTGGACCGCGTGCTCGCCTTCGATCACCTCGACCGCCGTCTCTTCGCGTGCGGGACGGGCTTCGGCGCGAGCGCGGGCGAGGCGCGCGCGAACGCCGCGGGCGCGGCGCGTGCGCTGCGCGAGCGCGTGGCGCCGCACCTCGACGCAGCTCTGGACGCCGGCGCCGCGCTTTCGCTCTTCTCCCTCGACGAGCTCGACGCCCTCGGCGCGACGCTCGACGTGTCGCGCGGCTTCGACGAGGCGAGCTACGCGAAGACCGTGCAGCGGATCCTCGAGGAGATCGGCGAGGGCAACGTCTACCAGGCCTGCCTCACGCAGCGCCTCGAGGTGCCGTGGCGGGGGGATCCGTTCGCCTTGCACGAGGCACTGGGGCGCCTCTCGCCGGCCCCCTTCGCGGCGTGCGTCTCGCTCCCCGGCGCGGACGTCGTCTCGAGCTCCCCGGAGCGGTTCCTGCGCGTGGGGGGCGACCGCTGGGTCGAGAGCCGCCCCATCAAGGGTACGCGCCCGCGCGGGCGCGACGTCGGGGAGGACGCGCGACTGCGCGCGGAGCTCGCGCACTCCGAGAAGGATCTGGCCGAGAACGTCATGATCGTCGATCTCGTGCGCAACGATCTCGGGCGCGTGTGCGAGATCGGGAGCGTGCACGTGCCCGAGCTGCGCGTGATCGAGCGCTACGCCACGGTGTTCCAGATGGTCTCGACGATCCGGGGGCGGCTGCGCCCGGAGTGCGACGCGCTGGACGCGGTCGCGGCGAGCTTCCCGCCGGGATCGATGACGGGCGCCCCCAAGATCGCCGCGATGTCGCTCCTCGCGCGCCTCGAGCCCTGCCGCCGGGGCTTCTACTCCGGCGCCCTCGGCTGGCTCGACGTGCGCGGCGGCGCGGACCTCTCGGTGCTGATCCGCGCGGCGATCCTCCGCGAGGGCCGCGCCTTCGTGCACGCGGGCGGCGGCGTCGTCGCGGACTCGGATCCCCACGGCGAGTGGCGCGAGTCGATGGACAAGGCGCGCGCGCTCCTGGCGGCGCTGGCACTCCAGCGCTGAGGGAAGAGGGGGCGGGACGCTCAGCACGCCACGTCTCCCGAACGGTAGCTCGCGAGGGGCGGCCCCGATTGCTTTCCGAGGATCCGACGCGGGACGGACCTGGAGGATTCGCGGCGCTTCTACGAAGCTCTCGGTAGGAAGGTCGTCGACGAGGTGCCGGGGGTTCGGAACTCCTTCCGCAATGAGATCCTCGCGAAGTACGCACCCTCGAAATAGCCGGGTACCCTCTGGCCGGCCGGCTCGGGTTCGTCGCGCGACATCGTTCGGTGGTAGAGTGATTCAAGCGACCGCGGCTGAGCCGCGATCCGTTGAACAGGCCGAAGATACATTCATGAACCTCGTGACCGTCCTCGTTGGCGTTGCGGCGATCGCCTACGGCGTGTACACCGCGTGGGCGCGACGGTCCAAGCCGGAGCACTTCAGAAAGCTCGAACCCATGAAGAAGTTCTGGGGCGAAACCGGCGGCCTCATCGTTCATGTGGTTGGCTACACCGTGGTGCCCATCGTCGTCGGGATCGTTCTCGTTCTGAGCGGCCTGCGAGGCGGGTCACTGTTCTGAACAGGGTGGTCAGGTGAGGGAATGAAAGAGCGCGAAGCAGCGAATGCTGTTCTCTCTCCTCAGCGGCTCGAGCGGCTGTGGGCCGAGCATCTCGAAGGGGAGTTCCAGACGAAGGACGTCGAGGCGACCCTGGCCACGATGGTCGAGGATGCCTGGGTCAACCACGTGCCCGTGGGCACCGGCGGCCGGGGGAAGGCGGCGCTCCGGGCCTTCTATCGCGATGACTTCATTCCCTCCTGGCCTGCCG
>DASRUS010000122.1:0-5603 GCA_035687825.1 Myxococcota bacterium
GCGGCGCGGCTCCCCTCGAGCAGCATCCCGAGCTTCAGGTACTGGTCACGCGTGCGCTCGGTGAGGAGCCCGAGCCCCCGGAGGTTCGGAATCACCGTGTGCATGTAGGCCAGGCTGTTGAACTCCGCGAAGTTCGGCATCGAGAGCGCCATGCGCGTCACGTTCTCGGGATCGATCCCGTACTTGGGACCGATCAGGCGCAGCATGTCGAGCTGCTGATTGGCGTTGAGCGCCTCGAGCACGCTGAACGCCCACTCCTCCATGCGCGCCTTCTCCTCGGGCGCGGCCTCGCGCACCACGCGACGCATGACGAGCACGCCGAAGGCCGCGTGGCGCGCCTCGTCCTGCTCCACGCGGCGGATCATCTCGCCGAGCAGCGGGTTCTTCGTCTCCCGCCGCAGCAGGTCGAAGATGCCCACCGCCATCCCCTCGAACAGGCACTGCATGCCGAGGGTCTTGGTCTGCACCGTGTCGGCCTGGAGCAGCTCGTCGAGCAGGATCTTGAGCGTCGGGTTGATCGGGTAGATGGTCCCCATCTTGCGCTGCAGGAACTTGGCGAGCGCCTCGATGTGGCGCGCCTCGTCCGTCACCTGGCTCGCGGCGTACCACTTCTCGTCCATCTTCGGACACGCGTTGGTGAGCTGCCCGCAGAGCTGGAGCGCCGCCTGCTCGCCGTGCAGGAGCTGCGAGAGCAGGTGGTTCACCTCGTCGAAGGCCGCCGCCTTCTGGGTGGCCTCGTCCCGACCCATCAGCTTGCAGACCTGGGCGAGCATCGAGACCTGCGGGTCGACGATCCACTCGTCCTTCGTGACGGGGATGGACCAGTCGAGGTCCGTCTCCGCGTTCCACTGGTTGACCTTGCCCTTCTCGTAGAGGTTGCGGAGCTCCGCGACCTCGCTCCCGTACTCCCACGTCCAATGCAGATCGAGGGGCACGTCCACGTCGGTCTGACGGCGCAGCCGCTCGATCTCCCCGGGATCGACGAAGTCCACGACCTCGAACTCACCGAACCGCTTGCGATGCTCCTGGATCAGTTTCTTCACGTGGAACCTCCGGTTTCCGTGGGGCGCACGAGACCGCGCCGCAAGAGGCCCTTCAGCTCGGCCTTGCGGCGGCGCACCGCCTCGGCGGAGAAGAGCGGGCGGCCGAGCAGGCCGTCGCCGAACTCGCCCGAGGCGAAGTGATAGACCGTCGCTCCGACGAGCGTCTGGATCGTGTGCGGGGCCGAGACGGCGTGGAAGGCGCCAGCCTCGATGCCGTCGCGCAGCAGGCGGTCGAAGCGCCCGAGGATGCGCGCGAGCGTCTCCTCCGCGGCGCGAAGCTCCTGCGCCGCGCCGCCGCCGAAGTCGTCGTCCTCGAAGAGTCCGCGCAGGAGCAGCCGCGCCGTCGTCGGGTGCTCCGCGAGCGCGTCCACGAGGGCGTCGATGCACGCGTCGAGCCGCGCGGCGGGGTCGCCCACCGCCTCGAGGGCGGGCGCGAGCCGCTCCTCGATCCGCGCGAGCACGCGGTGCAGCACCGCGAGGTAGAGATGCGCCTTGCTGCGGAAGTGATGGAACAGGGAGGACTTGCCGAGGCCCACCGCGTCGGCGACCTCCTGGATCCCCACGCCCGCGAAGCCGCGGCGCGCGAAGAGCGCCTCGGCCACGTCGAGGATCTTGTCCCGGGAGCTCGGCGTCTCGGTTCGGGGGGTCAGGGGTCGGCTCCGGCTCGGGTCTCGTCCCGACCGATCGGTCGGTCCGCGCCGGAACTTAACCGACCGTTCGGTCGGGCTCAACCCTCGAAGGATCCCGTTCAGGAACGAGGAGTTACGGCTTCACGATCTCGACGGGCCCCAGTCCCTCGAGCTGGGGCGCAAGGGTCTCCGCCGGGCCCACCACCACGATGGCTGCCCGCTCCGGGTGGAGCCAGCGCTCCGCCGCCTCGGCCATGTCCTCGGGCTCGAGCGCCCGGATGCGGCTTCGGTAGGTGTCGAGGGAATCCTCGGGGAGCCCCGCCACGGAGAGCTCCACGAGCGAGTCGGCCACCGCCGCCGAGGTCTCGAGGGCCAGCGCGAAGCGACCCGCCTCCAGCGTCTGGACGCGGCGGAACTCCTCGGGCCCCGGCGGATCGCTCTGCATCCGCTCGAGCTCCACGAGGAGCAGATCCACGACGCGACGCGCCTCGGGGACCCGCGTGAAGGTGGAGACCACGAAGGGGCCCGGCCGGCGCCGCAACGCGAAGTTCGAGCTCACCGAGTACGTGAGCCCCTCCTCCGCGCGCACGCGGGTCATGAGCCGCGAGAGGAACGCGCCGCCCCCGAGCACGCCGTTCATGAGGAGCGCCGCGGTGCGCTCGGGATCGGTGCGCGCCAGCCCGTCGTGCCCGAGCACGATCCAGGCCTGGCCGCGGTCGGGCACGTCCACCACGCGCACGCGCCGCTCGGTCGGCGCGGGGCTCGGCGGCGCGGGGTCCTCGGGCGGCGGATCCCCGGCGGGCCACGCGCCGAACAGCGCCTGCACGCGGCGCTCCAGCTCGGCGGGATCGACGTCTCCCGAGGCGGAGAAGATGGCGTTGCTCGCGGTGAACACCCTCGCGTGGAAGGCGCGCGCCGCGGCGGCGTCCAGACCGGCGACGCTCTCGGGCGTCCCCTCGAGCGGTGCTCCGTAGACGTGGCCCGGGTAGAGAAGGCTCGCGAGGTTCCAGCGCGCGAGCGTGCTCGGATCGTCGCGCGCCGCCTCGAGCGCCGCGAGGAGCTCCGAACGCACGCGCTTCGCCTCCCCGGCGTCGAAGCGCGGGCGCAGCACCACGTCCGCGAGGATCCCGAGCAGGCTGTCGAGGTCGCGCGAGAGGCCGCTCACCGAGACGCTCGTCGAGTCCCAGTCCGCGCCGGCGCCGAGGGAGGCGCCGAGCGCGTCCACCGCCTCCGCGAGCGCGAGGGCGTCGCGCGCCCCGGCCCCGCGCTCGAGCAGCTCGGCGGTGAAGCCCGCCAGGCCCGCCGTGGCGGGCGGCACGCTGCCCGCGCCCCGCCGCAGCGTCACCGAGAGGTCCACACGCGGCAGGCGCGCATCCTCGAGGATCAGGAGCTCGAGCCCGCTCCCGAGGCGGCTCTTGTGCAGCCGCGCGGGATCGACGACGGGACCTTCGCGGACGGGCGGCGGCGGAAGCTCCCACGCCGGCGGCGCGCCGAACCACGCGCAGCCCGCGAGGACGGCGCCGACGACGGCCGCAGGGACGCGATGCCTCACCGCGCCGACCCCGCGGCCGGCGACCGGGGCGGGATCACCTGCACGATGCTGCGCCCGTCGTCGCGCAGCCAGCTGCGCGCCACGCGCTGCACGTCGTCCGCACCGACCGCCCGGATCGCCTCGAGCCGCTCCGCGAGCGGGCGGACCCGCCCGAGGAGCACGAAGTCGCTCGCCACGTGGAAGGCGAGCGCGTGGCTGGTGCCGAGCCCGGCGAGGAGCCGGACCTCGAGGCCGCGCTTCGCCTTCTCGAGCTCCGCGGGGCTCACGAGGCCGTCGCGCAGGCGCGCGATCTCCTCGAAGAGCAGCGACTCCACGCGCGCGACCTTCGCGTCGGGTCGCACGCTCGCGAAGGCTTCGAAGACCCCCGCCCGCTCCATCTCGTCGTAGCCCGTCTGGACCCCGAGCGCCTGCTGGCCCTCGTACACGAGCCGGCGGTAGAGGCGGCTCGAGCGCCCGCCGGAGAGGATCTCGCTGGCCGCGTCCAGGGCCTCGGAGTCGGGATGGCCCGAGGCCGGCGCGTGCCACGCCGCGGCCAGGATCGGGGCCTTCACGTCGAAGTGGATCACCTCGCGCCGCTCGCCGCGCTGCTCCGGCTCGCGCGTGGGATTGCGCGGGATCGCGCTCACGGGCTCGAGGGATCCGAACGCGCGCTCGATGCGCGCGAGCGCGTCCGCTTCGTCGAAGTCCCCCGCCACGGCGATCACGAGGTTGTTCGGCGCGTAGTAGGTGTGGAAGAACTCGCGGCACACCTCCACCGTCGCGGCCTCGACGTCGCTGCGCCAGCCGATCGGCGGGACCCGGTAGGGGTGCGCCCGGAACGTGAGGGCGCGCAGCGCCTCGTAGGCCCGGCCCTCGGGGCTGTCCTCCGTGCGCAGGCGCCGCTCCTCCAGCACGACCTGGCGCTCGCTCGCGAGCGACTCCCGGCTTATGTCGAGATGGGCGAGGCGCTCGGCTTCGAGCTCGATCACGAGGGGCAGGTGCTCCGCGGTCACGTCCTCGAAGTAGACCGTGACGTCGAGGCTCGTGAACGCGTTCACGCGCCCGCCGCGCTCCTCGATGAGCCGCTCGTGGGCCTCGGATCCGAGCCGCCGGGTGCCGCGGAACATCATGTGCTCGAAGAGGTGCGCGAGGCCGGTGTAGCGGCTCTCGTCCCCGGAGCCCACGCGCACCCAGACCTGGAACGTGACGCTGGGCGTCGTGTGGTCTGCCAGGCTGAGGACGGTGAGTCCGTTCTCGAGCCGGGTCACGCGCGTGCGGAGCGCCGGGTCGTCCACACCCTCGAACGCGCGCGCCGCCGCGACGAACGCGAGCGACGCGACGAACGCGCACGCGGCGCTGCGCCAGCGGCGGAGCCACCCCCCCTGCATGGCGCGCAACGGTACCGGCGGGGTATCCTCGTGTCGAGCGCATGCCGACCGCATCCGACGCCGACCTGCGCGATCTCCTCGAGCGCACGACGACCGTCGCGGTCCTCGGCATCAAGGACGCGCCGGCGGAGGACGCCCACCGCGTGCCGGCGTACCTCCAGGCGCACGGCTACCGCATCCTCCCCGTGAACCCGAAGCTCGCCGCGCAGCCGGTGCTCGGCGTGCGCGCGGCGGCCTCGCTCGCCGAGCTCGACGAGACCCCGGATCTCGTGAACGTCTTCCGCGCGCCCCAGTACGTGCCCGCCCACACGGACGAGATCCTCGCGATGCAGCCCCGTCCGAAGGCCGTCTGGCTCCAGCTCGGGATCCGCGACGACGCGAGCGCGCGCCGCTTGGAGGCCGCGGGCATCGCGGTCGTCCAGGATCGCTGCATCATGGTGGAGCACCGGCGGCTCGTCGGCAGCTAGGAGCCGGGCTCGATCTCCTGCGCGCGGTAGCGGAGCGCGCGCCGCTGCATCCAGCGCACCGCGAACACGTCCATGAAGCCCGCGAACAGGCGGTTGCGGATGCCGTACTTGGAGGTCCCGTGCCGGCGCGGGCGGTGCGACACGGAGACCTCCACGATCCGCGCCCCCTCGAGGCGCAGCAGCGTGGGCAGGAAGCGGTGCATGCCGCGCCAGAGCTTCACGCGCTCCAGGAACTCGCGCCGCATCACGCGGAGCGAGCAACCCACGTCCCGGACGCTCTCGTGGGTCATCCGGTTCCGGAAGCCGTTCGCGATGCGCGACGAGAGCTTGCGCACCGGGCCGTCGCGCCGCCCGGTGCGCACCCCGTTCACGACGTCGGCGTCGTCCAGGCGCGCGAGGAGGCGCGGCAGGTCCGCGGGATCGTTCTGCCCGTCGGCGTCGAGGGTCGCGACGATCTCACCCCGCGCCCGGCGGAAGCCCGCGTCGAGAGCCGCGCTCTGACCGTGGTTGCCGTCGAGGACCACGACGCGCACGCGCGGGTCGCG
>DASRUS010000123.1:0-6074 GCA_035687825.1 Myxococcota bacterium
CTTCTCGCCCAACACCTTGGCGCGGATCGCCGGGTCGCGGAGCTTGCGCACGCGCTCGGCGAGCGGCAGCGCCGCGAGCTCGCGGTAGGTCGGGTGGAACGCAAAGGGATGGAAGCTGCTCTCGAGGCCGAGCAAGAGGCCGGTGGGCCGGCCCGCCACCTGGGGCACGAGCCGGGCGCCGCGCGCGGCGGCTGCGTCGGTGGCGTCGAGCAGGCGGCGCCACTGCGTGGGGTCGAAGTCGCTCTGGAGCAGCGCGAAGCTCACGGGCCGCCCGGTCTCCACGGAGAGCCGCTCCATCCAGGCGAGCTCCTTCCCCTCGGGCGCGAGGTCCGAGGCGAGCTCGAGGACGCCGGTGCCCACGTCGCCGAGGGCGCGGCCGATGCCGAGGAGCTCGTCCTCGCCCGCGAAGGTGCCCGGCACGGGCTCGCCGTCCACGGCGCGGTGCAGGAGCGTCCGCGACGTGGAGAAGCCGAGGGCCCCGGCGCGCAGCGCCTCGCGCACGATCGCCGCCATGGCCTCGATGTCGTCGGCGGTCGGCTTCTGGTTCTTCGCGCCGCGCTCGCCCATCACGTACGCGCGCACCGCGCCGTGCGGCACCTGCGCCCCCACGTCGAGCGCGCGCGGCATGCGCTCGATCGCGTCGAGGTACTCGGGGAAGCTCTCCCACTGCCAGTCGATGCCCGCGGCGAGCGCCGTTCCGGGGATGTCCTCGACGCCCTCCATGAGCCCGATCAGCCACTCGTGGCGGTCGGGCTTCGCGGGGGCAAAGCCTACGCCGCAGTTGCCCATCACGAGGGTCGTGACGCCGTGCCAGCCGGACGGCGTGAGATGCGGATCCCAGGTCACCTGGCCGTCGTAGTGGGTGTGGATGTCCACCCAGCCGGGGGTCACGAGCAGACCCTCGGCGTCGATCTCGCGGCGCGCCGCGCCGGCCTTGCCGCCGACGCTCGTCACGCGTCCGCCGTCGATGGCGACGTCGCCCGTGCGCGCGGGCGCGCCGGTTCCGTCGACGATCGTCCCGCCCCGGATCACCACGTCGTGCATGTTGGGTCTCCTCGATCGGCGGCCGAGCATACCACGGGACCCCTGCGCCGTCGCTCGCCGACGCCACGCGCACTAGAGTCCGGACAACCGGAGCGAAGGGAGTCGAGCATGGGACGTCTGGAGAACCGCGTGGCTCTCGTCACCGGCGCCGCCTCGGGGATCGGCGCCGCCTGCGCGCTGCGTTTCGCCAAGGAAGGCGCGCGCATCGCCGGGCTCGACGTGGCCGATCCGCCCGCGAGCCACTGGGCCGAGGTGTCGAAGGCTGCCCCCGAGGTCGCCTTCTCCCGCGTGGACGTCCGCGACGAGGCGAGCGTCGAGCGCGCGATCGGCGCCGCGGCGGAGCGCTTCGGGCGCATCGACGCGGTCGTGAACGCGGCGGGCGTGGCGAGCGGAGGCTCCGTGGACGTGGTGGACGTCGCGGAGTGGGACCGCGTGATCGACATCAACCTGAAGGGCACCTTCCTCGTCTCGAAGCACGCCTTCCGGCGCATGAAGCAGCAGCGCTCGGGGTCCATCGTGAACCTCGCCAGCATCGAGGGGCTCGAGGGCTTCGAGTTCCAGGCGGCCTACAACGCGTCGAAGGGGGGCGTGGTGCTACTCACGCGCAACATGGCGATCGACGGCGGTCCCTTCGGGATCCGCGTGAACTGCCTGTGCCCGGGCCTCATCGAGACGCCCATGACCTCGATGCTCAAGACGAAGGAGCTCGAGGCGGTGGGGAGGAAGTTCGTCGAGATGCACATCCTCGGGCGCGCCGGGAAGCCCGAGGAGGTGGCGGCGTGCGCGCTCTTCCTGTGCTCGGACGACGCGTCCTTCGTGACGGGTCACGCGCTGGTCGTGGACGGCGGCTTCACCGCGGGCCGCCGCCTCACGGATCCGGGGACGGTGCTCTCGACCTTCTAGGACGCTGCGAGGCGCCGGTGACGAGGAGGCCGGCGCTCATGGCTCGGGCGCCAACGGACCTGGTTGACAGCGCGATCATCCGATCGGCGCAGCTGCGAGACCTCGTGCGCTAGCCCGTGGCGCCCTGCGCTTTACTTCGCGCCGACCTCCTCGTCACCGGCGCCTCGCAGGGCTCCGTTACTCCTCCGTCGCGTAGCGGCGGGCTTCGGCGTCGTAGTCGGGGAAGCCCACCAGCGCCTGGAGCTCCGCGAAGGCCAGCCGGCGCTCGGGCGGCACGGGCTCCCCGGCGCCGAGGTGCGCCAGGGCATCCTGCATGGCGCGCACCGCGCAGGAGAGCAGCGTGAGCGGGTAGGCGGCGATCTTGTAGCCGAGCTCCTCGAGCCGCTTCGGCGCGAGCCAGGGCGTCGCCCCGTCCTCCACCAGGTTCGCCATCTGCGGCGCCGGGATCTCGCGGCACACGCGCTCCATCTCGGCTTCGCTGGTGGGCGCTTCGACGAAGACGAGATCGGCGCCGAGCTCCGCGAAGGCGCGGCCCCGCGCGATCGCCTCGTCGAGCCCGAGCGGGGCGCGCGCGTCGGTGCGGGCCAGGACGAGGACGTCGGCGCCTTCCTCGCGCGCGTCCACCGCCGCGCGGATGCGCGCCAACGCCTCGCTGCGCGCCACCACCTGCTTGCCGCGCACGTGCCCGCAGCGCTTCGGCGCCAGCTGGTCCTCGATCATCACGCACGCGAAGCCCGCCGCGGCGAGGCCGCGCAGCGTCCGCTTCACGTTCACGGCGTTCCCGAAGCCCGTGTCGGCGTCGGCGATCACGGGCAGCGAGACCGCGCTCGTGACGTCGCGGCCGTGCGCCGCGAGCTCCCCGTACGAGAGGAGGCCCGCGTCGGGCAGGGCGAGCTTCGCCGCCGAGACCGCGAAGCCGGAGAGGAACGTGAGCCGGAAGCCCGCGCGCTCCACGAGACGCGCCGAGAGCGCGTCGAAGCAGCAGGGCATGACCTGGAGGCCCGGCTCCGCCAGCAGGGCGCGCAGCTTCGTCGCGGGGCTCGTCATTCCTCGTCGCCGCGGCGCAGGTAGCCCATCTCCTCGAGCGCCTCGCGCGTCTCGGGATCGAGCGTGCGCCCGAGCAGCACGCCGTCGGCGGGGAACCGTCGCTCGTGGGCGTCGTGGGCGGCGAGCGCGCCCTCGAGCGCCGCCACCTGCGCCGGCAGCGCGCCGGCGAGGTCGGTCTTCTCGCCGGGATCGACGCTCACGTCGAAGAGCTGCGCGCCGTCGCTCGAGCGGACCAGGCTGAAGCGGCGGTCGGTGACGCGCACGCGCGCGCCGTACTCGGTGATCGCAGCCACGGGGTCGAGGGGCAGGCCCTGCAGGAGCGCCGCCAGGCTGCGCCCCTCGGCGGCGGGAAGCCCGGCCACCCCGAGCAGGTCGAGCACCGTCGGCGCCACGTCCACGATGCGCACGACGTCGGGCACGCTGCGCGGCTCGAGCCCCGCGCCGCGCAGCCAGAGCGGCACGTGGACGTTCTCCGCGTACACGTCGCCGTGCTCGTAGCCCCCGTGCTCGCCGAACTGCTCGCCGTGGTCGGCGACGAAGACCACGAGCGTGCGGTCGGTCCACAGGCCGAGGTCGCGGAGGTTGTCGAACAGGCGCCGGAGCTGCGCGTCGAGGTAGGTCACCTCGCCGCGGTAGAGCGCGCGCATCTGCGCCACGTCCGAGGGCCGCGGTCCCCCGGGCTGCTTCAAGAGTGCGTGGATCGAGCGCGCGCTGCCGTCCACCGGCCCGTCGTAATCGCGCGCCTCGGGGGGCACGAAGCTCGGCGGGGGCTGGTAGTTGATGTGCGGATCCATGAAGTGGACGTACAGGAAGAACGGGCTCGCCATCCCCCGCCGGCGCACGTCCGCGAACGTCTCGGCCCAGTGCAGCGCCGCGCTCACGAGCTGGCCCGCGGAGTGGAGCTCCGCGCGGTCGCCCCCCACCGATTCGTACACGTCGAAGCCGAGCTCGAGCCCGCTGCCCGGCGAGAGCAGCGGGTTCTTCTGGAAGCCGGCCGTGTGCCAGCCGCTCGCGCGAAGCTGGGCGGCGAGGCGCGCGACGCGCGCGTCCGGCCTGAGGCCCAGCGCGCGGCGGTTCGCGGCGCCGCGGCTCTCGGGATCGAGGGTCGAGGGGTGCAGCGACGTCATCAGGCTCCACACGGAGGGAAGCGTCCAAGGCGCCTGCGCGATGGCGAGCTCGAAGCGCACCGCGCCCGCGGCCAGCTCGTCCAGGAAGGGGCTCGGCGACGGCTTCGCGCCGTACGCGCCGAGCGCGTCGGCGCGCAGCGTGTCGGCGAGGACGAAGATCACGTCGCTTCCCCGCCGCGCAGGGCGCTCGGCCGCCATGCGACGCTCGAGGTCGGCGCGGTCCGCGCGCAACGCGGCCCCCAGCAGGAGCGCGCCCACCGCGGGGGGCAGGACGATCCGCAGCACGCTGGCGAGGGGGGTCGGCCGGCCCGCCAGGCGCACGCCCCGCAGCCAGGCGACGGCGAGGAGCCCCGTGCCGATCAGCGCGGGCGCGATCGCGTGGCGCACCGAGAGCGTGCCCACCTCGAAGCCCCCGCCCCACGCCACGAGCGCCACGACCAGACACTGGAACGCCGCGAGCGTGGCGGCGATCTGCCAAGCGAGCCCTCCCTTCGTCTGGAGGAGCCACGCGGCGAGCGCCGTCGCGAGGGCGATCGCGAGGCCCGCACGCTCGAACCAGGACACGCGCAGGCCCGCGACGAGGTCGAGGTCGGCGCCGCCGGCGAAGGCGATCGCGCAGGGCGCCACGAGCAGCGCGATCGCGAGCGCGGCGAGAGGTCGCGCGAGCATGGGCGCGCGAGACTCTACCCCCGTTGCACATCGCCACCAATCCCCGCGGGAGGGGGCCGGGCAGACGCGCGTTCGGAACCGTGCAAGACTATGCGCCGGGGGGATCCTCTCGAGCGCGTCGCCTCCGCTCGGTGCACACCGCCCGGCACGGGTCGGGGCGCAGCGCGCGGTCCACGCCGCAAACCCTGAGCATGTCGAAGCCGCTCCACGCCGAGCCCTTTCGCGCCTTCGCGCCCGACGAGCCCCTCGAGCTCGCCGGGGATCCCATCGAGCAGTGGCTCGAATGGGAGGAGCAGGCGAACCTGATCGGCTTCCGCGTGAGCACGCGCCCCGCGCTCCTCGACGTCGCCGCGGTGCCGCTCGACGCGGTGGAGGTGTGGGGCGCGGCCGCCGCGCCCGTCGCCATCACCGACCGCTTCCTGCGCGGCGAGCGGGTGCTCTTCCCGCGCCACCCGCTGAACCGCGACCCCGGGGTCGCGTTCTCCGCCGAGCCGAGCGCGGAGAGCTGGCGCTGCCGCTTCACGTCGTCGCGCACGCTGGTCGTGCCCGCGGCCACCGGCGAGCCGCTCTTCTCGATCAAGCTCGCCACCGACCACCCGCACCCCGACTTCCACCAACCCGAGAAGGCCCGCCTGCGCGAGGAGGTGATGGACGCCCTCGAGTGGGTGGAGCTCATGGCGCGCATCGACGGGCTGATCGGTCCCGACCCGCGGCTGCTCGTGGTGCGCGAGGCGCTGGCGGTGCTCGTGCCGCGCAGCGAGACGGGCTGCCTGGTGCGTGACCTGCGCGTGCTCCAGGACGGCCACTTCTACCTGCCCGCGCTCAGCATCCCGTGGGTGGGACGCCAGATCGCGCGGCGCCACGGCGAGGAGTTCGCGGAGTTCTGGGGCCGCTCGTACGCCGCCGAGGTGGGGCGCGCGAAGGCGCGCCTGCTCGCGCGCTACGGGCTCCAGTTCGAGACGCCGAACCCGCAGAACGTGCTCGTGCAGCTCGACCGCGACCTGCATCCCACCGGGCGGATCGTGATCCGCGACCTCGGCGACGCGAACTGCGCCACCGACGCGCGCGCCTGCCGCGAGGTGCCGTGGACCGCGCTGCACCACGAGCTGCGCCCGGAGACGCGCAACTCCTTCTGGGCCTTCGACGAGGCGGGGACGCACCGCGTGGATCCCGAGACGGTCGCGGCGTGGTGCGTGCGACACGATCGTGCGTACTTCGCGGAGCTCGCCGCACATTTCCGGGACGCGGCGCCGCGCGAGGGGGAGTCCGCCGAGGCCGCGCTCG
>DASRUS010000124.1:0-7439 GCA_035687825.1 Myxococcota bacterium
CAAGCCCACGGCGTGAGCGGTCACCTGGCCAGCTACGTGGGTGAATAGCAGCACGACGTAGAACAGCGGCGGGATCTCGAAGTGGTTTTGAACGTGGCGAGAGATCAGCTGGAGTCTCTCTGGCTGCTGGCCCTCGGCGAATAGGCGGTAGAACTTGATGCTGACATCACCTCGTCGGATGGCCAAGTAACGGGCAACGCCGAGGTAGAGCACCATCGCGAAGGTAAGGAAGAACATCGCGATACCCGGGTACAGTATTGCGTTTCGGTCCATCGTGCTTTCTGTCTGCCGCTTACCTCATAACGGACCTGCGAGTCCTATGAAATGGGCTGCAGGCCGGTCGCAGCCATTGTAGCTGGATCTCGGGGCCGTCGGATCACGGGACCCTCGCAGATTCGAGGAGTTGGTCACCGCCGAGGTCGCCTGCATCGGGCGCACAGCCGGCCCCTTCGATGGAGCGCGAATCCGAGCGTCCTCGGTACTCCACCGCGCCGGACTCTCGCCCGCGCGAGAGTCGCCTACCGCCGCGTGAAGATCTGTCCGCGCGTCTCGCCGCCGGGGAAGACGTCCGAGTGGAAGTTCACGTAGAGGACGCCTTCGCGCAGCGCGTGCAGGAGCGACGCGACGTTGTTCACGTCGATGGGGCAGATGGCCCCCGGCGTCGTCGGGATCACGTTCACGTTCGTGATGGTGCCCGCGAGCGCGAGCCGCCCGCCGCCGAGCACCTCGAACGGGCCGAACTGATTGAGCAGATCGACGACCACCGGACCGTTCGTCCCGGCGGGGCCGCAGTGGAGGTGCCCGGCGAGGACCTGGTTCTCCGGCGGGCTCAGCTTCACGTCGAAGTCGAGGGAGCCGAGAGCGGGGTCGAAGCGAAGCCGGATCTTTCCCGACAGGTCGGTCACGACGGGCGCCGCGGCCACCTCCTGGGCGCCGCTGAGCGCCGCCTCGAAGCTCGTCTCGAGCTTGCCGCCGGAGGCGGCCACCAGGGCGATTGCGAGCACGATCACCGTCGCGGAAGCGAGAAGCCTCATGTCGTCCCTCCGTCCGACCCACCCCCCATCGCCGGGCGCACGGGTTCGCCTGCGCCCCTTCCCTGGATACGTCGCGAGGGCCGACCGCCGATGCCGCCGCAGCGACGGCGCGGATCGGGAGTGCCGGGTAGAATCTCCCGACTTCGCCTCGGGAAGGGGGATCGCCTTGGCTCTCGTCGGACGCGTACGCGGTGGGCTCGCTGCACGGGGTTGCCTCGCCGCGGCCGTGCTCGCAACGACCCTCGCGACCTCCAGCGTCGCGCCGGCCGATCCGTCTCCTTCCCCCGACGCGAACGAGACCGCCCGCCTCTTCGCCGCGCCCCCGCCGGGGACCTACGAGCTCCCCGTGATCCGCCGCGTGAGCGACCGGGAGCTCCTCGATCCGGCGGGTCGACCCGCCCCGCTCCTCGGCCTCGCGGACGATCAGGTGGAGTTCGTTTCCTTCGTCTACCGGAGCTGCGCCGACGCTTCCGCGTGTCCGCTGGCCCTCTCGGTCCTCAAGCGGCTGGACGCCGAGCTCGCGCGGCTCCCTTCCCTCGCGCGGCGCGTGCGCCTCGTGACGGTGAGCTTCGACCCCGCGCACGACACGCCCGAGGGCATGCGCGCGCTGCGCGACCGGCTCGCCCCGGCCTCCGACTGGCGCTTCCTCACCGCGCCGAGCCGCGACGCCATCGATCCCGTGCTCGCCGACTTCGGTCAGGAGGTCGCGTGGCGCGCCGCCGCGCGGGGCGACGAGGAGGTCGCGAGCCACCTCCTGCGAATCTACCTCGTGGACGCCTCGGGCGGCGTGCGCAACGTCTACGGCGCCGACCTCCTCGACGTCGACCTCTTGCGCAACGACGCGGCGACCGCGCTCGGCCTCGGCGCCGACGCCCCGGGCCGAGCGAGCGTCTCCGCGGCGCCGTGAGCCGGGCCCAGATGCGGGTCGGTCCCCGCTTCGCGGGCGTCACGCTCATGGCCGCGGCCGTGCTCGCCGCCGCTCCCGCGGCCTCCGACCTTTTTGCCGGGCGACTCGACGCGACGAACCTCGCGCGGCTGCGGCCCGGGGGTCCGGACGCCATCGGCGGGCTGGACGACTGGGCGCTCTCGAACGGCGTCGTGTGCGCGGTGGTGACGGATCCGGGCCACGAGTCCGACCTCTCGACGCACGGCGGCGTCCTCGTGGACGCGGGCCACTGCGGAAGGGACGACGATCAGTTCATCCTGCTCCAGCCCCTCGTGAACCTCGCGCAGGAGGGAGCGATCGCGATCGGCGAGGTGCGCGCCGAGTCCGACCAGACGGAGGCGCGCCTGGTCGCCACCGGCGAGGCGGACGGCCTCCACCTGGAGGTGCGCTACGCGGTGGACGAAGCCACCCCCGAGCGGATCCGCGTCCGCACGCGGCTCGCGCGCACGGGCGGGGGCGAGCGCGTCTTCGGCCTCGCGCAGCTCGCGCTCCACAGCGAGCGCGCGCTGCGTCCCTTCGCGCTCGACACGGGAGCGCTCGATGGATCGCGGGGCTTCCTCCACGCCGCCATCGACCGCTCGAGCTTCCTCGCGGCGGCGCGCGCCATCGGGACCTCGGACCTGCACGTGCTCGTGGGGGCGGAGGGCCTCGAGCCCGGGATCGCCTACGGACACCATCTCGTGTCGGCCGCGCGCGAGGACGGGGAGGGGGGTCGCGCGACGCTTCCCCGCTTCTCGTTCGCCGCGGAGGGCTACTCGGCGCTGGCGGCCTTCGCGCGCCCCTTCTGGATCGGCGGCGGCGGGGGGGTCGGCCTCCTCGAGCTCGCGCAGACGCGCCTCATGGATCTCGCGGCCGGCGCGGCCCTGGTCCTGGAGAGCGAGCTCTGGCTGGGCGCGCGCTCGGACGTGGCGAGCGTCGCGGACCGCATCTTCGCGGACGCCCCGCTCGTCATGGGCCAGGTCTCCGACCCCGCGGCGCGGATCGGCTTCGCGCTCGAAGCGGGCGGCGCCGTGAGCGACGTGCGGCCCGGGGCCGACGGGCGCTTCGCGCTGCGCCTCCCCGTCGGCCGCTACGCGATGACGGTGCGCGCGCCGGGGGGCCGCAGGCTCGAGAAGACGATCGCGGTGGAGGGCGCCGAGCTCGACCTCGGCGCGCTCGCGCTCGGCGAGCCGGCGTGGCTCGAGCTGCCCCGGGGATCGCCCATGCGTCTCGTCGTTCGCGGCGAGGGAGAGACGCCCGACCCGAGCTTCCGCGACGATCTGCTGGGCTTTCGGGTGGGCGAAGCCGCGCTCGCGACGAGCGTCTCGTCGAACGACCTGCACCTCGCGGGAACCGAGCGCGATCCCGCGCGGGTGGCGCTCGCCCCGGGACGCTACCGGGTGCTCGCCACCCGCGGCCCCGAGTTCGAGGTGCGCGAGCTGTCGGTGGCGGTCGGGGCCGGGGAGACGGCGCTCCTCGCGATCCCGCCGCTCGAACGCGCGGTCGCGAGCCCCGGCTGGATCGGCGCCGACCTCCACGTGCACGCCGCCCCGAGCGACGACTCGGCGCTCCCCCTGGAGCTGCGCCTCGCCTCCTACGTGGCCCAGGGCGCGGAGGTGCTCGTGGCCACGGACCACGACCACGTGACCGACTACGCACCGCTCATCGAGAGCTGGGGGCTCGGCCGGGAGATCGTGAGCGTGACGGGCGTCGAGATCACGTCGAGCGTGAAGGGCGGGGCGGTGCCCTGGACCTCCGGTCACGCGAACGCGTTCCCGATCCCCTATCAGGAGGACGCCTACCGCAAGGGGGCGCCCGTCCACGAGGGGCGGCGCCTGCGCGAGGTGGTGGCGGAGGTCCGCGCGCTCGGGGGCGAGCGCGTCGTGCAGCTCAACCATCCGCGACCGGACGGGGCGCCGAATCCCAATCAGCTCTTCACGCACCTCGGCGTCGCGGGGGAGCCCTTCGATCCGAGGCTCCCCCTCGACGCCTGGCCGAACCGGGTGCTCGTGGAGCCCGATCCCACGAGCGGGCTGCGCGACCTCGACTTCGACGCGATCGAGCTCCTGAACGGCCCCTCCCTGGAGCGCTACCGCGCCGTGCGCGAGGACTGGTTCGCCCTGCTGCGCCAGGGCGAGCGCCTCACGGCGACGGCGAGCAGCGACTCGCACGGGCTCCTCGAGGTGGCCGCCGTGCCGCGCACCTGGGTGCGCATGCTGGACGACCTGGCGAGGGGTTTCGACGAAGGGCGCTTCGTGCGCGCGCTCCAGCGCGGCTGGATGTTCGGGTCGACGGGCCCGCTCCTGCTCGCGGAGGTGGGGGACACGGGACCCGGAGGGACCTTCCCCGGGAACGAGGCGCCGCTGCGCGTCGAGGTCCGCGCCGCGGGGTGGGTGCCGGTGGCGGAGCTCCGCGTCTTCGTGAACGGGGAGCTCGCGGTGACGCGACCACTCGAGGGGCCCGCCCGCTTCGAGATCCCCATGCGCTTCGAGCGGGACTGCTTCGTCACGGTCGAGGTGGAGGGTCCGGCCCGCGGTCTCTACGCGGAGCTGCTCCCCGGCTTCACCCCCTTCGCGTTCACCAATCCGATCTTCGTCGATGCGAACCGCGACGGCGTGTGGTCCGCGCCGGGACTCCTGGAGGAAACGCCTTGAACGAGATGCCGCGTGCATCGCAGACCTGGGATCCCGAGCAGTACGCGCGCGACGCGCGCTTCGTGGCCGAGCTCGGCCAACCCGTGCTGGAGCTGCTCGCGCCGCGCCCCGGCGAGCGCGTCCTCGACCTCGGCTGCGGGGACGGCTTCCTCACCGAGAAGCTCGCGGCCCTCGGCTGCCGGGTGATCGGGGTGGACGCGAGCGAGGAGCAGGTGCGTGCGGCGCGCGCCCGGGGCCTCGACGCGCGGGTGATGAGCGGGGAGGCCCTCGACTTCGAGGGCGGGTTCGACGCGGTCTTCAGCAACGCGGCGCTGCACTGGATGAAGCGGCCGGCGGCCGTGATCGACGGCGTGTGGCGCGCGCTCGTGCCGGGTGGCCGCTTCGTGGGCGAGCTCGGGGGGGTGGGCTGCGTGGCGCGGATCGAGGGCGCGCTCGTCGCGGCGCTCGAGCGGCGGGGCATCGAGGGGCGCGCGCGCTCGCCGTGGTACTTCCCGTCCGACGCGGAGTACCGCGGGCATCTCGAGGCCGGGGGCTTCCGCGTGCGCTCGATCGCGCTCTTCGAGAGGCCGACGCCGCTGCCGGGGGACATCGGGGTGTGGATGGAGACCTTCGCGCAGCCCTATCTGAACGCGGTGGGGGCCTCCGAGCGCGCGGTCCTCCTCGACGAGGTGCGCAAGGAATTGCGGCCCGTCCTCTGCGACGCGCACGGGGTCTGGACCGCGGACTACGTGCGGCTGCGCTTCGCGGCGGAGAAGCCCTCCCGGTAGAGGGGTGAGTGCCGGAAGGCGCCGGGCGCCGAGGGGGTCGTCGCTCGTGGCTCGGCCGCCAACGCGGCGGTGGAAGCGTCACGCGCTCGGCAGTGCACGGCGGCACCGACCTGCGGTAGCCCGTGGCGGCCTGCGCTTTACCTCGCGCCGACCCCCTCGGCGCCCGGCGCCTTCAGCCACGTCACGCGAACATCGCGCGCACGCCGATCACGCGGTGGTCGAGGCCCGAGGCGCGGTCGAGCTCGGCGATGCGGGCCGGCCGCTCGATCGGGCGCTTCACCACGGCGGTCCACACGCCGGCGCCGCCGAGCCGCCCCCGGGCCGTCTCCCACCAGGGGGTCACCGCCCCGGCGAGGGGCTCGAGCACGAGGATGCGTGCGCCGAGCCCATCCCGCGCCTCGGCGAGGCGGGCGAGGAGTCGATCGCGCTCCTCCTCGCGCAACTCGTTCAGGCACCAGCCGAGGACGCAGAGGTCCCCGGGCCGCCCGCGGGGCAGGCCCCGGGGCAGCCGGCTCCGCAGGGTGCGCGCGCGCAGGCCGAAGGCGGTGTACGTGCGCCGCGCCTCGGCGAGCGCCCAGCCCGAGCGATCCACCCCCAATACTTCGGGTCGCGCGGCGCAGGCGCTGGCGGCGGCGGCGCCCGCGGCCCCGGTCCCGCAGCCGAGATCCACGACGCGGCGGATCCCCGCCAGCGCCCCGGGGTTGGACTCGACGAGCGACTCCAGCGCGCAGTGAGCGGCGAGGAAGTGCAGCGGCGCGAAGTAGGTGGCGAGCGCGGCGCGCTTGCCCGCGCCCTCGTGGGCGCGCGCCGCCAGGTCCGCCCCCGAGCGCCGCTCCACGTAGAGGGACGAGAGGGAGTTGACCCCCTTGCGGATCTCGGCGAAGCGCAGCTCGGCCTCGAAGCGCTCCGTCGCGGCGGAGAGCCAGCCGTCGAAGGCGCTTCGCAGCGCTTCCTTCAGATGAGGCGCCGGCGCCCCGCGCATGCCGTGCCCTCCGCCTGCGCGCGATCCGCGCGCGGGCTGCGAGTCTACCCGCAAAATGCGTCTCCCGAGCCCTGCGCGTCACCTCCTGCCCGGAGGGTGCACCCGCGTTTCGCTCGGAGGGAAGGGGGCTGCACGTCCCGCGCGGCCGGACAGGGATTTGCGACCCGGAAGATCTCGCGCAGCTCGGGCGAGGAAGGCCACGCGCCGCCCTGCGCTTCGATCGCCGCGCGCCGATCGCGCCGCGCCGGACGGCACGCGGCTTGCTCTATCACCCCGCGCAGTACGGAGCCGCCACCGCACGGGGAGTGCCCGAGCAGAAGTTGGGGCGACGCCGTCACCGCTCTCGTGCCGGTGGGCACGCACGAGTCGACACCCTGGGAAATGGCCCAGGTGTGCTCAAGGAGATGAAGGATCATGATCGCTCGAGCTTTCAAGAACTTCGTTCGTGACGAGAACGGCATGGAGATGGTCGAGTGGGCCATCGTGGGCGTGGTGTTCGCCCTCGCCGCCGCGGCGCTGTGGACGACCCTCAAGGACGACATCGGCACCGCGCTCGGCAAGGTTGGCGACTGCGTCGCCGACGGCACCGGCTGCGTGAACTAGCAAGCGAGCGGACGGAGCCCACCCGTGAAGCCCGTGATCGAGAGCGTGCGGCCCGAGGCGCCGGCCCCCCCCGGCGAGCCTCGCAGCGGAGGCCGGGTCTTTCTGGACTCCCCGGCCTCGCTCGGCGTCGCCCTGCTCGTCGCCGCGGGCTTCTTCTCCACCGCCGAGGAAGGGCCGCTGCCTGCGCTCACGTGGGCAGCGGCCTTCCTCTTCCTCGCCGTCGAGAGCGACGTGCGACGGCTGCGCATCCCGAACTGGCTCACCTTCCCCGCCTTCTTCGGCGCGCTCGCGATCGGCTTCGCGAGCGCGGGCCCGGCCGGCCTCGGCCGTGCGACGGCCGGCGGGGCGGTCGCCTTCGGGGTGCTCCTGGTTCCCTACGCCCTCGGCTGGCTCGGCGCCGGCGACGTGAAGGCCGCCATGGTGCTGGGCGCGCTCTTCGGGCGCGAGGCCTTCCTCCCCATGTTCTTCTGGATG
>DASRUS010000125.1:0-5175 GCA_035687825.1 Myxococcota bacterium
GTGCTTGAGCTCCTTCAGGTGGAAGGAGAGCGTGGGCGCCGCCACGTCCAGCGACTCGGCGAGCGCGCCCGGCGGCAGGCCGTCGGATCCCGCGCGCACCAGGCGCCGGAACAGGGCGAGGCGCGTCTCCTGGGCGAGGGCGTCGAGGGCCTGGAGCGCCGTCTTTATTTCCATGATTAGAATGTTATAGAAATATCGAAATCATGTCAAGCCCTAGCCGGGTGCACGCGGGGATCCGCGCCGGCTAGAGCTCCAGCTCCTCCCCGCGCTCGTCGAACACGTGGATGGCGAGAGCCGGGCAGCCGCGGGCGATCGCGAGCAACGCCTCGTCCGAGAGCTCCGCGACCCCGGGCAGGACCTCCGCCAGGTGATCGGCGTCGAGGCCGAACGCACGGGGAGCGGCGCGGGCGCAGCGCCCCGAGCTCTGGCAGCTCTGATCGATGCGGACGGTGTACGGCAGGCAGGCGCCTCCTTCCCGTCGCCGGGAACCCGACTCATGCCGAATTGACAATTCTACCTGCGCGCAGGTAGATTGCAGCCCCCATGGGCGCCCCCGCTTCCCTCACCCGCCGCGGCTCGCAGACGCGGGCGCTGATCCTCGACGCCGCGGAGGCGCTCTTCGCCGAGCGGGGCTTCGAAGCGACCCGTCTTGAGGACGTGGCGGAGCGCGTGGGGATCCGGCGCGCCTCCATCGTCTACCACTTCCGGGACAAGCGCGAGCTCTACGACGCGGTGCTCGAGGGCGTCTTCGGCGACTTCCGCGAGCGCCTCGCCGCGGTGCTCGACACCGACCGTCCCTGGCAGCAACGGATCGAGGCCGCCATCGCCGCCTGGGTGGACTACGTGGGCGCGCGCCCTTCCCTCGCCCGCCTGCTCCTGCGCGAGGTGGCGGGCGCGACGCCGGGCGCTCCCCCGGCCCTGCTGGCCCACATCGGTCCCTTCTTCGAGCTGATCGAGCGGGTGACGGCGCAGCTGCGCGGCGAGCCCGCGCCGCCCATCGATCCCGTGCACCTCGCCAGCACGATCGCGGGCGCCACGGTGTTCTTCGTCGCCGCGATGCCGGCTCTGATCCCGGGGCTCGGATTCGACCCGCTGCTTCCCGCCCAGCTCGAATCCCACAAGCGCGAGGTGCTGCGGATCGCGCGGCGGCTCCTCGCCCGCGATGCGGAGCGTCCGCGACCACCGCCCCGGGCCGGCCGCGGCGCCGACCGACGAGAGGAGCGCCGATGAGCGAGCCCGCCACCCCGAGCCCCGCGATCGCCGCCGACGACTACGATCCCTTCGACGCGTTCAACCGGGCCCAGGGCGCGGGCCGCATCCGCGACCCGTATCCGCTCTTCGCGCAGCTCCGGCAGAACGGTCCGGTCCAGAAGTTCGCGGTGGGCGGTCTCGCACGGATGAGCGGCGCGGAGTTCCCACGGCCGCCGGGCCTGCCCGACGAGATCTGGGCGGCGCTCAGCTACGACACGGTCTCCCAGGTGCTGCGCGACGGGAAGACCTTCTCGTCCGCCGGCTACGCCCAGAGCATGGGGCTCGTGATGGGACACACGATCCTCGAGATGGACGAGCCCGAGCACTCGCGCTACCGGGGGCTCATCCAGAAGGCGTTCGTGAAGAAGGCCATCGACCGCTGGGACCGCGAGCTGATCCGTCCGGTCGTGGACGGCTTCATCGACCGCTTCGTGGAGCGGGGCCGCGCCGACCTCGTGCGCGAGCTCACCTTCCCGTTCCCCGTCTCGGTGATCGCCGGCATGATCGGCCTCCCCGAGGCGGACTTCACGAGCTTCCACCGCTGGGCGGTGGAGCTCATCAGCATCACCCTCGACTGGGAGCGGGGGGTCGCCGCGTCGCGCAAGCTGCGCGGGCTGTTCGCCCGGGTCCTCGCGGAGCGCCGGCGCGAGCCGCGCGAGGATCTGCTGAGCGTGCTCGCCCACGCGGAGCTCGACGGAACGAGGCTCACGGACGAGGAGATCTTCGCGTTCCTGTGCCTGCTGGCTCCCGCGGGCGCGGAGACGACGTACCGCTCGTCGAGCAATCTCCTGTTCGGATTGCTGACCCACCCGGACCAGCTCGACGCCGTGCGCCGCGACCGCAGCCTCGTGCCCCAGGCGATCGAGGAGGCGCTGCGCTGGGAGTCGCCCCTGCTCGGCATCATGCGCACGACCACGCGCGCGGTGGAGCTCGGCGGGGTCTCCCTCCCGGAGGGCGCCGCGGTGAACGTGAACCTCGGCGCCGCGAACCGCGATCCCGCGCGCTGGGAGCGGCCGGACGAGTTCGACATCTTCCGCGAGCCGAAGCAGCACATGGCCTTCGCCCTCGGACCGCACCGCTGCCTGGGCATGCACCTGGCCCGCGCCGAGACCACAGCGCTGCTCGACGCGCTCTTCGAACGGCTGCCGAACCTGCGACTCGACCCGGACGCGGAGGATGTGCACGTCACCGGCCTGATCTTCCGCGCACCCCTCGCGCTGCCCGTCGTGTTCGACCCGGCGTGAGCGTGCGAGGCGCCGCGTGACGGGAGCGGGCTTCCTCCTCGGCCTCGACGCCGGCGGGGGCGGCGTGCGGGCCCTGCTCCTCGACGTGTTGAGCGGCGGCACGTTCGTGGCGGGGCGCTGCGTGCGGCCGAGACCCGCGCCGGGCACCGCGGGCCTCGGCTCCGAGCTCGACCTCGACGCCCTGTGGACCGCCCTCGCCGAGTCCGTGCGCGAGACCCTCGCGCGCGCCGGGGCGGGGCCCGAGCACGTGCTCGCCGTGGCGGCCACGAGCATGCGCTTCGCGACGGTGATCGTGGACCGCGCCGGCGAGGCGATCTTCGCGGTCCCGAACCGGGACGCCCGCGCTCTCGCCGAGGCGGCCGAGCTCGCCCGCCGTTCCGGCGATGCGCTCCACGCGCGGACGGGGCATCGCGCCAGCGCGATCCAGGCGCTGCCGCGCCTGCTCTGGCTCGCGAAGCACGAGCCGACGCTCCTCGCCCGGGCGCACCGCGTGCTCGCCCTCGGCGACTGGCTCGCCCTGCGCCTCAGCGGCGAGGCGGCGAGCGAGCCGTCCCAGGCCGGCGAGTCGCTGCTCTTCGACCTCGCCTCGCGCCGCTGGGACCGCTCCGAGCTCGAGCGCGCGGGTCTGCTCCGCGCCGATTGCCTGCCCCCCGTGCTCGAGCCCGGGGCGCGGCTCGGGGGCGTCACCCCCGAGGCGGCGCGCGAGCTCGGATTGCGGGCGGGGACGCCCGTCGCGGTGGGCGGGGCCGACACGCAGTGCGGCCTGCTCGGCGCGGGGGTCGCGGCCCCCGGTGCGCTCGCTGCGGTGACCGGCACGACGGCCCCCCTCCAGCTCGTCGTGGACCGCCCCGTGCTGGATCCCGAGGGCGTCCTCTGGACCGGACACTTTCTCGTGTCGGGTCGCTGGGTCCTGGAGAGCAACGCCGGCCCCATGGGCGAGGCCCTGGAATGGCTCGCGACGCTCCTCGCTCCCGACCACCCGCAGCCCGTGGCCAGAATGCTGGCCGAGGCCGCGCGCTCGCAGCCGGGCGCCGCGGGCATGCTCTCGAGCTTCGGCGCGAATCCGACGGCGCTCCGGGACCTCGAGCTCCCCATCGGAAGCGTGACGCTCTCGCACCTCGCGGCGGCGGGCGGCCCGGTCTCCCGCCGGCATCTCGCGCGCGCCGTCGCGGAAGGGATGGCGTGCGCCGTGCGCGCGCACCGGGAGCGCCTCGCGCCCTTCGGCGGCAACGGGTCGCGCGGCGTCCTCCACCTCGCGGGCGGCATGTCGCGCAGCCCCTTCTGGGCGCAGCTCGTGGCGGACGTGACGGGCGCGCCCGTGGCCGTCGCGGCGAGCCCCGACACCTCGGCCTGCGGCGCGGCGCTCTGCGCGGGCGTCGCGGCGGGCGTCTTCGCCGACCTCGACGCCGCGGCGCGCGACGCGGCCGCGCGCGCGCGCCGGGTGGAGCCCGACCCCGAGCGCGCCGCGCAGTACGAGGAGATCTACGCCGGCTGGCGCCGGCTGTGCGCCGCGCGCGCAGAGTCGGAATCCGTGGCGCGCGGGATCGCGCTGCCGCACGTGCTCCGCGCGGGCGCGGCTGCGCCCGCCGCCGGGCCGCTCCGGGCGCGGCCGCGCATCCTCGCCACCGCCGAGCTCGACGACGAGGCGCTCGCGGCGCTGCGCCGCCTCGGAGACGTGGAGCACGCGAGCTTCCGCCGGCGCATGCGCCTCCTCACGGGGCCCTCCCTCGTGGAAGCGCTGCGCGGGTTCGCGGTCTTCGTGACCGAGGTGGACGTGGTGGACGCTGCCGCGCTCGCCGAGCTCCCCGAGCTCCGCGTGGTGGCGTCGTGCCGGGGCGACGCCGTGAACGTGGACCTCGCGGCGTGCACCGCCCATGGCATCCCGGTGCTGAACGCCCCGGGTCGCAACGCCGAGGGGGTCGCGGACCTGACGCTCGCCTTCCTGCTGATGCTCGCGCGGAAACTCCCCGCGGCGGCCAGCTTTTTGCGCGAGCCCGGCGGCGAGGCCGGCGATCTCGCCCGCATGGGCCGGGCCTTCTCGGCGCTCCAGGGCGGCGAGCTCGGGGCGAAGACGGTCGGGCTCGTGGGCTTCGGCGCGGTGGGGCGCGCCGTGGCGAGGCGGCTCGCGGCCTTCGGTGCGCGGGTCTGCGCGCACGATCCGTTCGTCGCTCCGGAGGAGATGATCCTGGCCGGCGTCGAGCCGGTCGCCTTCCACGAGCTCCTGGCGCGAAGCGACTTCGTGAGCCTCCACTGTGCGGTGTCGGAGGAGACGCGCGGCCTGCTCGGCGCCGAGGAGCTCGCGCGCATGCAGCCCGGGGCGTGCCTCGTGAACACGGCGCGGGCCGCGCTGGTGGACGAGGCCGCGCTGGCGGACGCCCTCACCCGCGCCCACCTCGCGGGCGCGGCCCTGGACGTCTTCGCCGTGGAGCCGCCGGGCGCGGATCATCCCCTGCTCGCCTTCGAGAGCGTGATCGCGACGCCCCACGTCGGGGGCAATACGGCGCAGGTGGCGGGTCATCAGGGCCGCATCGTCGCCGCGGACCTCGAGCGCCTGCTGCGCGGCGAGCCGCCGCACTTCGTCCTCGATCGCGCCGCCCTCGAGGGCTTCGACTGGCGCGCGCCGCGACGGAGGCCGGACGCGGCGGCGCTGGCGAGGCTCGCGCGGCGAAGCGCGCCCGCC
>DASRUS010000126.1:0-6152 GCA_035687825.1 Myxococcota bacterium
GCCAACGTGCGCGTGGCGGAGGCGGCACACGGGGGCTTCCGGCCCGCCTTCGCCCTCGCCTTCGAGGGCGGCGCCGTGACGGGCCTCATGGTCGTCGGAGCGGGACTCCTCGCCCTCGGCCTGGTCGTCGTCGTGATGAACGCCTTCGGTCACGAGGAGCCCGACGCGCTCATCGGCCTCGCCTTCGGCGGCTCGCTCATCTCCGTCTTCGCGCGGCTCGGGGGCGGGATCTACACGAAGGGCGCCGACGTCGGCGCCGACCTGGTGGGCAAGCTGGAGGCGAACATCCCCGAGGACGATCCGCGCAACCCCGCGGTGATCGCCGACGCCGTGGGCGACAATGTGGGCGACTGCGCCGGCATGGCAGCGGACCTCTTCGAGACCTACGCCGTCACCGCGGCCGCGGCGATGCTCCTCGCGCTGATCCTCTTCCCCGAGAGCCAGCACATGTTCCTGTACCCCCTGGCCGTGGGAGCGGTGGGCATCGTGGGGACGCTCGTCGCCATGCCCTTCGTGCGCGTGGGCGAGCCGCCCGAGGGCGAGGCCCCCAACGTGATGGGCGCCATGTACCGGGGGCTCGCCATCGCCGCGGCGGTGTCGCTGGGGCTGCTCGTGGTGGTGAACGAGCTGACGGCCTTCCCCGAGGCCGTCGCCGGCGGCAAGGCGGTGACCGCGTTCTCGCTCTGGATCTGCGCGGCGGCGGGCGCGGCGGTGACCGGCGTGATGATGTGGATCACCGACGTCTACACCGGCTCCGGCTCGCGATTCGTCGCGCACATCGCCGACGAGTCGAACGGCGGTCACGCCACCAACATCATCGCGGGCCTCGCCGTGGGCATGCAGTCCACCGTGGTGCCGGTGCTGGTGATCGTGGCGGCGATGCTGCTCTGCTTCGAGCTCGCCGGCCTCTACGGGATCGCGATCGCCGCCATGAGCATGCTCTCCCTCGCGGGGATCGTGGTGGCCATCGACGCCTACGGCCCCATCACGGACAACGCCGGGGGCATCGCCCAGATGGCGAACCTCGGCGACGCGGTCCGGCGCGTGACGGATCCCCTGGATGCCTTCGGCAACACCACGAAGGCCGTCACCAAGGGCTACGCCATCGCCTCCGCGGGTCTGGCCGCGGTGGTGCTCTTCGCCACCTACATCGAGGACCTGCGCAACGTCGGCATCGAGACGAGCTTCGAGCTCGCCGACACGCGCGTGCTGGCGGGCCTCTTCGTGGGGGCGATGATCCCCTTCGTGTTCGCGTCGCTGGCCATGAACGCGGTGGGCCGCGCCGGGCGGCGCGTGGTCGAGGAAGTCCGCCGGCAGTTCCGCGAGATCAAGGGCCTGCTCGAGGGCACCGCGAAGCCGGACTACAGCACCTGCGTGGACATCGTGACCGCGACGGCGCTCCGTCAGATGGTGGCGCCGGCGTTGATCCCCGCGTTCGTGCCCATCGCGGTCGGGCTCCTGATGGGCCCCGAGGCCCTGGGGGGGCTGCTGATCGGCTCCATCGTGACCGGCGTGTGCGTCGCCATCTCCATGACCACCGGCGGCGCGGCCTGGGACAACGCGAAGAAGTACATCGAAGGGGGCGCCCACGGCGGCAAGGGCTCCGAGGCGCACAAGGCGGCGGTCACCGGCGACACGGTGGGCGATCCGTACAAGGACACCGCGGGTCCGGCCATCAACCCGATGCTGAAGCTCGTGAACATCGTGGCGCTCCTCATCATCCCGTTCCTCGGTTGAACCGAGACCCGGCAAGCGCCGGAGGCGCGCGCAGCGAGCCGCAGGCGAGCGGAGGGCGGGTGGGCCCGGCTTCGCCGGGACCGGGACCCGCAGATCCTGATCGGCATCCGCGCGATCGCCTCGTCCGCACGCTCTCCCTGAGCGACGCGACGCTGCTGGTCGTCTCGTCGGTGATCGGCTCGGGGATCTTCCTCGCGCCGCGGGAGATCGCGAGCCAGCTCCCCCACGCCGGGCTGATCCTGGCGGCGTGGACCGCGGGCGGGCTCCTCTCCCTCGCGGGTGCGCTCGCGAACGCCGAGCTCGGCGCCATGTATCCCCACGCGGGGGGCAACTACGTCTACCTGCGCGAAGCCTTCCACCCCGTGGCGGGTTTCCTGGTGGGCTGGCTCGGCTTCTTCGTGATCTTCGCGGGCACCATCGCGACGCTGGCGGTGGGCTTCGCCGAGAGCGTGTCCGGAGGTCTCGAGCTCGGCGCCGGCGGCACGACCGGGATCGCGGTCGCGGTGACCGTCCTCTTCTCGGCGCTCAACTGGGTGGGCGTGCGCTGGGGCGCCCTCGTGAACAACCTGAGCGCCGTCCTGAAGGTGCTGGCCCTGCTCGCCTTCGCGGTGGGAGCGCCGCTCGCGGGGGCGGTGAGCCTCGAGCACGTGGGTCCGCTCGTCGCGGGGGCGGCCTCCGCGGCGCCACTCGTCGCCTTCGGCCTCGCCCTCTCGCCGGTGCTCTTCAGCTACCTCGGCTGGAACGCGCCCGTCTTCGTGGCGAGCGAGATCCGCGACCCGGCGCGCAACGTCCCGCGCTCGCTGTTCCTCGGCCTGGCGATCTGCACGCTCGTCTATCTGCTCGTGAACGCCGTCTACCTGGCGGCGCTGCCGATCCCCGAGCTGCGCGAGGTCCCCAACGCCGGCGAGGCCACGGCGCGCGTCGTGTTCGGCGAGCGCGGCGGCTCGCTCGTGGCGGGCTTCGTGCTGCTCTCGATCCTGGGGACGCTGAACGCCACGATCCTCGTGGGCCCGCGCATCGCCTACGCCATGGCCCTCGACGGCCGCTTCTTCGGCGGCGTGGATCGCGTGAACGCGAGCTATCGGACGCCGGAGGTGGCGATCGCCGTACAGGCGCTCACCGCGGTGGCGCTGATCCTCGGTCTGGAGAGCTTCCGCAACACGCTCAACTACACGACCTTCGCGGTCGTGATCGCCACCATCGCCGACGTGGCCGCCCTCTACGCGCTGCGCCGCCGTGCACCCTTGCGGCCGCGGCCCTACCGGGCGTTCGGCTACCCGTGGCTTCCCGCGCTCTACATCGTCGCGAACCTCGCGATCGCCGCGGCGCTGCTCGTCGGAAGCCCACGCGAGTGCGCGATCGGGCTCGCCATGCTCGCGAGCGGGCTGCCGTTCTATCTCCTCTTCCGCCGGGGGGCGCGCGCGCGCGCCTGAGCCCCGCCGAGCCTGCTGGCCCGCCGCTTGCCCGGGGACGATTTCTCCAATAGTCTTGCGAGCTTGGGCCGATGGGGACGCATCGGTGCGGGGCTCCCGGGCGCTGCCCGGAGGACGGGAGCCGGGGTCGGACTCATGCACGTCGAGACCGCGCGAGGGGAGCTCGCCGCCCGGCCGGGGCGGCTGCCGGCGCACTGCGCCCGGCCGCCGCGGCGCTCCCCCGAGGTCGCGGAGATCCAGAAGCTCCTGCGCCGGGGCGGCCTGCACTCGGTGTGCGAGGAGGCGCGCTGCCCGAACCGCGGCGAGTGCTGGTCGAAGCGCCACGTGACGTTCATGCTGCTCGGCGAGGTCTGCACGCGGGCCTGCCGCTTCTGCGCGGTGGCGACGGGCCGGCCGTCGGCGCCCCCCGACCCCGACGAGCCGCGCCGCGTGGCGCAGGCGGCGCGCAGCCTCGGCCTCGAGCACGTGGTGCTCACCTCGGTGAACCGCGATGACCTCGCGGACGGCGGCGCCGCGCAGTTCGCGGCGAGCGTGCGCGCGATCCGTGCGAGCCGACCGTCGACGACCGTCGAGGTGCTGACGCCGGACTTCCAGGGAGACCCCGGCGCGGTGGCGAGCGTCTGCGACGCCGCTCCCGACGTGTACAACCACAACGTCGAGACCGTGCCGCGGCTCTACCGGCGCGTGCGGCCGGGAGCGCGCTTCGAGCGCTCGCTGGCGGTCCTCGCCGAGGCGAAGCGACGGCTGCCGGGGGGAGTCGTCAAGTCGGGCCTCATGCTGGGGCTCGGCGAGACGCGCGGCGAGGTGGACGAAGCGCTGGCCCGGCTGCGCAGCGCGGGGGTGGACGCGGTGACCCTCGGCCAGTACCTGCGGCCCACCCGGGAGCACCTGCCCGTGGAGCGCTACCTCGAGCCCGCGGAGTTCGACCAGCTCGCCGAGGCGGGCCGCCGCCTCGGCTTCGCGCACGTGGCGAGCGGCCCGCTCGTGCGTTCCTCCTACAACGCCGAAGAGACCCTGGCGGCGGCGCGGCGCGCGCGAGCCCAGCCCCGCTAGCCCGAGGAGCCCGACGTCCCATGTCCCAGGTCCGCCACGACTTCCACAAGCTGAACCGGCTGCCGCCCTACGTCTTCAGCGAGGTGGACCGGCTCAAGATGGCCGCGCGGCGCGCGGGCGAGGACATCGTGGACCTCGGCATGGGCAACCCCGACCTCCCCACGCCGCCCCACGTGATCGAGAAGATCTGCGAGGCCGCGCGCGACCCGCGCAACCACGGCTACTCGTCGTCGCGGGGGCTCCCGAACCTGCGCGCCGCGATCTGCGAGTGGTACGCGCGCCGCCACGGCGTGGAGCTCGACCCCGAGCGCGAGGCCATCACGGTGATGGGCGCGAAGGAGGGGCTCTCGCACTTCGTGCTGATGACGATCGGGCCCGGGGACGGCGTGCTGTGCCCCGACCCCGCGTACCCGATCCACCAGTACTCGGTGATCATCGCGGGCGGCGACCTCCGCCACGTGCCCCTCGGGCCGGACGGGGACTTCTTCGCGAGCCTCGAGCGGGCGATGTCGCGCACCTGGCCCAAGCCGAAGATGCTGATCCTGTCCTTCCCGCACAACCCGACGACGCGCGTCGTGGACCGCGCCTTCTTCGAGCGCGTGGTGGCCTTCGCGCGCGAGAACGACCTCATGGTGCTCCACGACTTCGCCTACGCCGAGGTGTGCTTCGACGGCTACAAGGCGCCGAGCCTCCTCGAGGTGCCGGGCGCGCGCGACGTCGCCATCGAGTTCGTCTCGCTCTCGAAGAGCCACTCCATGGCGGGCTGGCGCGTGGGGTTCGCGTGCGGCAACCGCGACATGATCCACGCGCTCGGGCGCATCAAGAGCTATCTCGACTACGGGATCTCGACGCCGATCCAGGTGGGGGCCATCGTGGCGCTGCGCGGCCCCCAGGACTGCGTCGAGCACGCGGCCGCGGAGTACCGCGAGCGGCGCGACGTGCTCCTCGACGGCCTGGCGCTGCCGGGCGACGGCTGCTGGAAGATCGAGAAGCCGCTCGGGACCATGTTCGTGTGGGCGCCCATCCCCGAGGCGCTGCGCGCGCAGGGCTCCCTCGAGTTCTCGAAGCAGCTCCTGGCCCACGCGAAGGTCGCCGTCTCGCCGGGCATCGGCTTCGGCGCGAACGGCGAGGGCTACGTGCGCTTCGCCCTGGTGGAGAACCGCCACCGCATCCGCCAGGCGGTGCGCGGCATCCGCCGCTTCCTGCGGGACGGGGCCTGAGGTGGCGGCCCGGGACGCCGCGCGCGACGCCGTGGGCCTCGGCCTGCTGGGCTTCGGGACCATCGGCACGGGCGTCGCGAAGCTCCTGCAGCGCAACGCCGCGCTGATCCGCGAGCGGCTCGGCTGCGACCTGCGCCTCGTGCGCATCGCGGACGTCGAGACCACGCGCGATCGCGGCGTGGACCTCGCGGGCATCCGCTTCGACGCCGACCCCGAGGGTCTCGTGGACGACCCCGCGGTGCAGATCGTGATCGAGCTCGTCGGCGGCACCGACGTCGCGCGCCGCCTCGTGCTGCGCGCCCTCGAGCGCGGCAAGCCGGTCGTCACGGCGAACAAGGCGCTGCTCGCGCTCCACGGCAAGGAGATCTTCGAGGCCGCGCGCCGCGCCGGCGTGGACGTGGCCTTCGAGGCGAGCGTGGGGGGCGGGATCCCGATCCTGCGCTCGCTGCGCGAGGGCCTCGCCGCGAACCGGATCGAGCGCGTCTACGGGATCCTGAACGGCACCACGAACTTCGTGCTCACCGAGATGGAGAGGACGGGCGAATCCTTCGAGGTCGTGCTCAAACGCGCCCGGGAGCTCGGCTACGCCGAGGCAGACCCGAGCTTCGACGTGGACGGGATCGACGCGGCGCACAAGCTCACCATCCTGGCGGCGCTCTGCTTCGGCGCCGAGCTCACCTTCAAGGAGATCCCCACCGAGGGGATCCGC
>DASRUS010000127.1:0-8719 GCA_035687825.1 Myxococcota bacterium
GATGCCCGTGTCCCGGAAGAAGTCGAGGACGTCCCGCAGCCGGCAGGGGACCTTGTTGATCAGGTACTCGGACTCGCCGCTCCGGTAGAGACGCCGCGAGATCTGGATCTCGCCGTAGGCCGCGAAGGCGGGGGGCGCGATGCCGGCGCTGTTGTCGAAGGAGAGCACGACCTCGGCCATGCCGAGGGCGGGGCGGGTCTCGGAGCCCGCGAAGATCACGTCCTCCATGCCCTTGCCGCGCAGGCGCCGGGGCGACTGCTCGCCCATGGCCCAGCGCATGGCGTCCACGACGTTCGACTTGCCGCAGCCGTTGGGCCCGACGATCCCGGTAATGCCGGGCTCGAACTCGAAGACCACCTTCTCGACGAAGGACTTGAAGCCCTGGATCTGTAGCGACTTGATCCGCACGCAAACCCCGTCTCGCGGGCAGGCTCGAACATTCCTGCCGGTGGCCAGGCGCGGAGGATGCTGGGGGGTGGCCCGTAGATACCACCCCGACAGGGGACTTCGCAAGTGGCTTCTGCAAGAAAAGGACCTGGGCCCGTGGTCTGCGCGGGGCGCGGCGCTGGGTCCCCTCGCTCCTTCGCTTCGCGCGCGCGGCGCTCTCCGTTCGTCGCGGGCTTGGTTGCGCGCGCTCAGAGGCGTCGCTCGGGGACCCCTCGCCGCGTCCCGGATCGGTAGCTCACCCCGCGGCAGCCGTCCCGAGGCCGGCGGCCTGGCCGGCGCGGCGCTGGAGGCGGTGCAGGCGCGCGTAGGCGCCGGCGGCGGCGAGGAGCTCGGCGTGGCGCCCCGACTCCACCACGCGGCCGTGGTCGAGGACGAAGATGCGGTCCACGTCCTCGATGGTGGAGAGGCGGTGGGCGATCACGATGGCCGTCTTGCCCTCGAGGAGCACGTGGATCCCGCGCTGCACCAGGGCCTCGGTCTCCGTGTCGATGGAGCTCGTGGCCTCGTCGAGGACCAGCACGTCCGCGCCGTGGACGAGGGCGCGCGCGAAGGAGAGGAGCTGGCGCTGGCCGGTGGAGAAGTTCAAGCCGCGCTCCCGGACGGCCGTGGCCCAGCCCTCGGGCAGGCGCGCGACGAAGCGGTCGGCCTCCACCGCCCGCGCCGCCCGCTCGATCTCGGCCGCGCCCACGTCGTCGCGTCCGAGGGAGAGGTTCTCCGCCAGCGTGCCGCTGAACAGGAACACGTCCTGGAGCACCGTCGCGACGCGCCGGCGGAGCTCGCGCTGCGGGATCTCGCGCACGTCCACGCCGTCGAGGAGCACGCGGCCGCGGCCGACGTCGTAGAGCCGGGTCAGGAGCTTGATGACGGACGTCTTCCCCGCCCCCGTGGCCCCCACGAGCGCCACGCGCTCCCCGGGCTCCACGCGCAGCGTGAGATCGCGCAGCACCCAATCCTCGCCCTGGTAGGCGAACCAGACGTGGTCGAACTCGATGGCGCCCCGTCGCGCCGAAACCGGAGCGGGCGCCGGGAGCGGGGCAAGCGCCGCGGCCGGGCCGGGCGCGCGCGGGCGCGCCTCGGGATCGCGGATCGCGGGCTCCCGGTCGAGGAGCTGGAAGATGCGCTCGCAGCTCGCCATGGAGGACTGCATCACCGAGTACTTGGCGGAGAGGTCGCGCAGCGGCAGGAAGAAGCGGCGCATCCAGTCGATGAAGACGTAGAGCGTGCCCGCCGCGGCGAGGCCGGTGCCCCACCACACGATGATCGCGATGGTGATCGAGCTCGCGAACTCGACGGTGGAGAAGAGCGCCGCGTCCCAGCGGATCGAGGCGATCCAGGCGTCGCGGTGCTGGGCGTTCAGCTCCGCGAAGTCGCGCTGGTTGCGCGCCTCCCGGGAGAAGAGCTGCACGACGCGCATGCCCGTCACGGTCTCCTGGAGGGTGGCGTTGATGCGCGCGATGCGGACGCGCACGAGCCGGAAGGCCCCGCGCACCTGGTAGCGGAAGACCACCGCGGCCCCGGCCAGGAACGGCACGACGAGGAAGGTCGCGAGGGCGAGCTTCGCGTCCACCAGGAAGAGCGCCACGGCGAAGCCGAGCATCTTCACGACGTCGGTGACGAGGGCCACGATGCCCGCGGCGAACATCTCGGCCACGTTCTCCACGTCGTTCGTGGCGCGGGTGACGAGGCGGCCCACCGGGTAGCGATCGAAGAAGCCGAGGTGCAGGGACTGGATGTGCGCGAACACGTCGGAGCGCAGGTCGCGCATGGCCGATTGCCCCGTGCGCGCCATGAGCACGCCGTGCGCGAACTGGAGCGCGGCGCTCCCGAGCATCGCGGCGAGGTAGAGCCCGGCGAGCCAGCCGAGGGCGGAGACGCCCCCGGGCGCCTGGAGGATCCCCTCGAGCGACGCGGCGAATCCCGTGGCCGCCGCCGCGCCCGCCGGCGCGATCACGCGGTCGAGCCCCGTCTTGATGATCCAGGCCGGCGCGAGCTCGAGCGCGAAGAGCGGCACGACCATCCCCAGCGTGAGCGTCACCTGACCGCGGTAGGGAGCCACGTAGCGCCACAGCCGGCCGACGAGCCGCGCGTCGTAGGCCCGGCCGAGGGCTTCCTCCTCGTGCATCGCCTCGAGCGCCGCGGCCCGCGCCCGGGCCTGCGCGAGGGAGACCGCGCCCCCGCGCGGATCCGCACCCGGCGTGCCCGCGCTCACGCCACCTCCCCCACCGCGGTCTCGACCTCCGCCTCGATCGCCTGCTGGCGCGCGAGCCGGGCGTAGAGGCCCCCGCGCGCCAGGAGCTCCGCGTGCGTGCCGCGCTCGACGATGCGCCCCGCGTCGAGCACGACGATCTGGTCGCAGCCGCGCACCGAGGAGAGCCGGTGCGCGATCACGATCACCGTGCGCCCGGCGAAGACTTCCGCCAGCGACTTCTGGATGGCCGCCTCCGTCGCCGCGTCCACGCTCGAGAGCGTGTCGTCGAGGATCAGGATGCGCGGGTCCAGGGCCAGGGCGCGCGCCAGGGCCACGCGCTGGCGCTGGCCCCCGGAGAGCATCACGCCGCGCTCGCCCACCACCGTGGCGAAGCCGTCCGGGAGCTCCGCCACGTCCTTCGCGAGCTGCGCGCGCTCCGCGGCGCGGCGCACCAGCTCCCGGCGGGGCTCGGCGAGCCCGTAGCCCACGTTGTCCTCGAGCGTCATGGAGAAGAGGAAGGCGTCCTGGGGCACCATCGCGATGCGCGAGCGCAGCGAGCGCAGGCGGATCCGGTTCACGTCGATCCCGTCCACGAAGACGTGGCCGTCGGGGACCTCGAAGAGCCGCGGCACGAGGCACGCGAGCGTGCTCTTGCCGGATCCCACCGGGCCCACCACGCCGAGGCTCGAGCCCGCGGGCACGCGCAGCTCCAATTCGCGGAGGGCGGGCTCGCGCCCCTCGCCGGGGTAGCGGAACGTGAGGTCGCGGATCTCGATCTCGCCGCGCGGCTCGCGGAGCTCCACCGCGTCGGGACGGTCCGCGATGGACGGTACGCTGGCGAGCACCTCGTTGATGCGCCGCATGGCCGCGGCGCCGCGCTGCACGAGCGCCACCACCCAGCCCATGATGAAGGTGGGGAAGGTGAGCTCGTAGATGTACATCGCGAACGTGAAGAAGCTCGCGATGCTCATGCGCCCGTCCAGGATCTCGCGTCCCCCCACCCAGAGCACGATCCACATGGCGAAGGCCGGGAGCAGGCTCACGATCGCGGGCATGGAGCCGTCCACCGTCACGCGCCGCAGGTGGCGGCGGTAGAGCTCCTGGTTCAGCGCCTCGAAGCGCCGCGCGCTCACGCCCTCCATGGCGTAGGCCTTGACCACCGCGATCCCCGCGATCGTCTCCTGGAGCCCGTTCGAGAGCTCGCCGAGCCCCTCCTGCACCGCGAGGTTCGCGCGGTGCATGCGCGAGCCGAAGCCGCGCGCGACGAAGATGAAGAGCGGGTACGGAAGGAGCACCAGCAGGGCGAGCTTCGCGTCCAGCGAGAACATCGCCACGAGCACCGCGGCGTAGAGCACGGGCGTCTGGAGCACCGAGAGCAGGCCCGGGCCGAGCAGCAGGCGCACGGAGTTCAGGTCGTTCACGCAGCGGCTCATGAGGTCGCCCGTGCGCCAGCGCGCGTAAAAACTCTGGGGCAGGCGCTGGAGGTGCGCGAAGAGGTCGTTGCGCAGCTCGTACTCGATCTCGCGCCCGACGTTGAAGACGATCGTGCGCGACCCGTAGCGGAGGATCGCGCGCACGCAGGCGAGGGCCGCCAGCACCCCGCAGCGCCGCGTCACCTCGTCGCGCGGCAGCCCCTCGACGAGGGCCGCGATCGTCCAGCCCACCGCCATGGGAAACGCGACGAAGGCGGCCACGTAGCCGAGCGTGGCGAGCGCCCAGAGCGCGTACGCATTCTGGTGTCGGACGAGATAGCCGCCCAGGCGCCCGAAGGCCTCGCGCCAGCTCTCGCGCGGGGCCACCGGGGTCGCCCCGGCCGCCGCGCTCATCGCCGGTACCACGCGGCCACGCGCTCGCGGTCGATGCCCAGGCGCCAGGCCGCGAGCGCCGTCCAGTTGCGGAGCATCGTCCGCAGCACGCCGCCCGCGAGGTAGCGCCGCGCCGAGCTCGTGACGGGGAGCCGGAGCCGGGCGAGGCGCCCGTGGCGCCGCACGGCGCGCACGAGGTCGAGGTCCTCCATGAGGGGCGCGTCGGGCACCCCGCCGATCGCCACGAGCACGCGGCGGCGCACGAACAGGGCCTGGTCGCCGTAGGGCAGGTGGAGGAGCCGGCGGCGCAGCTCCGCGCCCCACTCGATCGCGCGCAATCCGGGGCTGCGCGCGTCGAAGCGCAGGGCGAAGGAGCCGCCCGCGACGCGGGGATCGGCGAGGGCGGCGCGCAGCGCGGCGGCATAGCCCGGGGGCAGACGCGTGTCGGCGTGCAGGAAGACGACCGCCTCCCCGCCGCTCGCCCGCGCGCCCGCCTGGAGCTGGCGCGCGCGACCCGGCGGCGTCTCGAGCACCCGGGCGCCCGCGCCGCGCGCCCGCGCCACGGTCGCGTCGCGGCTCCCGCCGTCCACGACGATCACCTCGACGTCCGGTGCGTGGGCGCTCCGCACGCTCGCCTCGATGCGCTCCGCTTCGTCCAAGGCCGCGATCACGACGGCGAGCTTCACGAACGACGAAGGTAGCTTCGAGTTTGCGTTCCGTCCTTGCCTACCCTATCCAACCGGCGTGACCCTCCCCGGCTCCCCCGACGATCCGGCAGCGAAGACACCGAGGGGCGACGCGGACCTCGCCGCGGCGCCGCGCTACGCCCGGGCGGGCGTGAACCTCGATCGCGACGAGGGCTTCGTCGAGCGCATCAAGGAGATCGCGCGCACCACCTTCCGCACCGAGCTCCTGGCGGGCGTCGGCGGCTTCGCGGGGCTCTTCAAGACGCCCGAGCGCTACACCGAGCCCGTGCTGGTGGCGAGCGCCGACGGCGTCGGCACCAAGCTCAAGCTCGCCGCGGAGCTGGGACGCTTCGACACGGTGGGGATCGACTGCGTCGCCATGGTGGTGAACGACCTCGTGGTGGTGGGCGCCGAGCCCCTCGTCTTCCTGGACTACGTCGCCATGGGGGAGATGGACACCGCGCGCATCGAAGAGGCGCTGCGCGGCATCGCCGAGGGCTGCCGGCGCGCGGGCTGCGCGCTGCTGGGGGGCGAGACCGCGGCCATGCCCGGCGTGTACGCGAAGGGCGAGCTCGAGCTCGTGGGCTTCGGCGTGGGCGTGGTGGAGCGCAGCCGCGTGATCGACGGCTCGTCCATCGGCGAGGGCGACGTGCTCCTCGGCGTCGCCTCGAACGGCGTGCACAGCAACGGCTTCTCCCTGGTGCGCCAGATTTTTGACGAGGGCAAGGCCGCCGGGAAGTTCGACCTGCTCTCCACGCCGCCGGAGCTCAACACGACGCTCGCCGCGGCGCTGCTCGCACCGACGCGCATCTACGTGAAGCCCATCCTCAATCTGGTGCGCGACTTCACGCTGAAGGGCATCGTGCACGTGACCGGCGGGGGCTTCGTGGGCAACGTGCCGCGCATCCTGCCCAAGGGGGTGTGTGCGCGCATCGATCCGCACGCGTGGCCGCGGCCCCCGATCTTCGACTGGCTGCGCGGCCAGGGGGAGATCGCCGAGGCGGAGATGCTGCGCGTCTTCAACTGCGGGCTCGGGCTGGTCGTGGTGGTGGCCCGCGAGGACGCGCAGGAGATCCACGATCGGCTGCGGGCGCTCGGTGAAAAGGCCTGGCCTATCGGGCGCATCGCGCGCCGCCGCCCGGAGGAGCCGCCGCTCGTCTTCGATCCCGCGCTCGCCGAAGGCTGATGCGCCGCCTCGACCTCTCGCGCCGGGACGCGGGAACCCGCGCGCGGCGCTGGGACGCGATCGTGCTCGGCGGTGCGCTGCCCGGCCTCGTGGCCGCGATCCGGCTCGGGCAGCGCGGCCACCGCGTGCTCGTGGTCGAGGAAGAGGCCGCGGCGCGTCTCCCGGCCCACCTGCGCGAGCCCTTCTTCCTGGGTCCGCCGGGCGCCGCGGGTCTGGTGGATCCCGTGCTCGCGCATACCAAGCTCGCGCTGCGCGACCGCCGCCGCCTCGAGCCCGACGAGCTCGCCTACCAGGTGGTGCTCCCCGACGCGCGTGTGGACGTGGGCGACCCCGCGACGACCGCGCGGGAGCTCGTGGCCTGGGGCCTCGACAAGCCCGAGGCCGCGCGGGAGCTCCTGGGCTCGCTCGTGGAAGCGGCGCAGGAGCAGCAGCGGATCCTCCTCGAGGCGCCGCTGGTGCGGCGGGGAGGACTGCGCGGTCTCGCGGCGCCGCGGACGGGGCCGGCCGGCAGCGCCGGTCCGCCGCTCCCGGACGCGTCGCGAGGCGCTTCACGCCTCGGGACGTTCCTGCGCGCCCAGCTCCGCGCGCTCTCGAATCTCGGCGCGGCGGAGCCTCCGCCGCAGGCTCGAGCGCGCCTCCTCGGCTCGGCGCTCGCGGGCGCGGCTCACGTGCGCACGCCCGAGCTCGGCCTGCGCCGGCTGCTGCGCCGCCGCCTCGAAGAGCTCCACGGCGAGCTCCGCAGCGTGCGCACCTTCGAGCTCGTGAGCGTCGATCCGCATCCCGGGATCGCGCTCCCGCTCTCGCGGGAGGTGTGGCTCGGCCGCGTGCTCGTGCTGAACGCGCCCCTCGCAAGCCTCGCCGACGCGCAGCGCGACGCCGAGGCGCCGCCCTCACCGCTGCTGGAGGCCGCGCCGCCCCCGTCCCGGCGCGCCGTGTGGATCGACGTGCGCTGCGACCCGCAGGTGCTGCCCGAGGGCATGGCGTCGCGCGTGATCCAGGTGGTGGGCGACACGGACGCCGACGAGCCCGCCGTCGTGACCCTCGCCCGCGCCCCCGCGGCGAACCCCCACGACGCCGTCCCGATCGCGGTCCGCACGGTGATCGACCCCGCGCGCACCTCTCGCGACGAGGCGCACCAGCGCATGGTGGACGCGGTCCGCTCCCTGATGCCCTTCTCCGCCGGCCGCCTCCTCGAGCGCGAGCACGCGCTCCCGCGCTGGGACGACGACGACGCCCTCTGCGACCCCGAAGGCCCGGCGACCTGGCCCCCGGAGCTCGACCTCCGCCTCGCCCCCCGCCGCCCGATCTTCTTCCTGCCCCGCGCCGAGACCGCCTGCCTCGGCACCGAGGGCGACATGCTCCTCGGCTGGCGCGCGGGAGACGCGATCGCGGGGGAGCTGTAGAAAGGGATCGAGGTCCCCTGAAAGGAGCCGTCGGACTCGCATGACCACGAAGAAGGAGCGAATCACACTCAAGGCGAAGGAGATCCTCGGCGCCACGCCTTCCGGCGTCCGGTTCTCCGAACTCGTATCGCGCCTTCGGACGGAGTTCCCCAACGATCCCTACGGAACCATCACCGGGACCGTGTGGAACCTCGACACCCGCTTCCCGACAGAGATCTACAAGCCGTCGCGTGGTCTGTTTCGCCTGGTCAGGTTCAGGAGCGAGTCGGCTCCCGTCGTTCCCGAGCCCGTCGCCGAGACGACGGCGGGCTCCGGTCGGACGCGAGAGGTCGACTTCTACCAACCGTTCGCGGACTACGTGGTGAACGACCTCGAGGAGTGCACGAGAGCCATCCCGCTCGGCGGTAATCGCTTCGGCTCCAAGTGGGGAACCCCCGACGTCTTCGGAATCCTTCGATCGCGGGAGAGCGACATCTTCAAGACACCGCTCGAGGTAGTCGTTGCGGAAGTGAAGATCGACACATCCCAGCTGATTACCGCGTTCGGTCAAGCATGCGCGTACAAGCTCTTCGCGCATCGATCGTACCTCGTCGTTCCTCGTGATTCGCAGCCCGAGGACGTCGCTCGTCTCGACGCGTTGTGCGTGATCTTTGGAATCGGGCTGATCCTGTTCGACTCTGGCAGCCCGCAGGCCCCGGACTTCGAGATCCGTGTTCGAGCAGCAAAACACGAGCCTGACTCGTTCTACGTGAACCAGTGCGTCCGACTCATCGCCGACGAGCTTCAGCTCTGAGCGTCAGCAATCATGCCATCCCCGCATCTTCGCAAACCCAAGCTCCGAAATCGGGGCTCCGAACACCGCGAGAATCAAGTCAGGCGGTAGCGATCGGATGGCCGGGTAGCCTTGGGCGATTGCTCGCCCAGGGCTCCCACGGATCCGGACGTGCGCGATTGGCGCATCCGGCTCCTCGGCTCATGGCTTCGCTGCGAGACGGTAGACCGTG
>DASRUS010000128.1:0-3833 GCA_035687825.1 Myxococcota bacterium
CGCATGATCCTCCAGGTGCACGACGAGCTCGTCTTCGAGGCGCCCGAGCACCAGGTGGAGTCGGTCTCCGCGCGGGTGCGCGAGATCATGGAGTCGGTCTTCGAGCTGCGCGTCCCGCTCGAGGTGGAGGTCGGGGTGGGCCGCACCTGGAGGGAGGCGCACTGAGCCCGGCACCCCGGCGAATAGGCGACCGTGGGGGAGCGTCGAAGCCAAGCGAGCCGGAGCCGGGGATCGCCGGGCCGAGCGACGCCGAGGCGATCGAGCGCGCCCGGCGCGGCGATCACGAGGCGTTCCGGGTCCTGGTCGAGCGCTACCAGGGTCGGGTCCACCGGCTCGCGCTGCGGGTGCTGCGCGACGAGGAACGGGCCCGAGATGCCGTCCAGGATGCATTCCTCAAGGTCTATCAGTCGCTCCAGCATTTCGAAGGGCGCTCGAGCTTCTACACCTGGTTGTATCGACTCGTGCTAAACCTGTGCCTCGACCTGAAACGCCGCGACCGCTCCGCGCGAGAGGTCGAGTGGGACGACGCGCGAGAGGTGGCGATCGCCGCATCGGAGCAGCCCGCTGCGCTCGAGGATCGGTCGGACGCTCCGTCCGATGCGCTCCTGCGCAAGGAGCTGCGACACCAGATCGCGGCCGCGATCGACGAGCTTCCGGAGGGAGCCCGCGAGACCCTGGTCCTGCGCGAGGTGGACGGGCTGAGCTACGCGGAGATCGCCGAGGCACTGGGGATCCCCAAGGGGACGGTCATGAGCCGGCTCCACTACGCGCGCAAGCGGGTGCAGGAGATCCTCGTGGAGGCGGGCGCGGTGGAGAAGGGGCCGGGTCCCGACGAGCCGAAGGGGAACGCGTGAGCGCCCCCCGCATCGAGAGCGACGTCCTCCACGCCTACCACGACGGCGAGCTCAGCCCCCTCGCCCGCTGGCGCACGAAGCGGCTCCTCGCCCGGGATCCCGCAGCGCGCGCCGAGCTCACGCGGCTCGCAGAGCTTCGCGCTGCGGTGCGCGAGGTCGCGAGCGGCGCATCGACGCCGGACTTCTGGCCGGGGATCGCCGCGCAGCTCGCCGCCCTCGACGCGAGGGCGGAGGGCGGCCTCGAAGCCACTCCGGGGCAGGCGCCCGCCCTGGCGGGACTGCACGCGTGGTTGCGTCCCCTCGCCGCCGGCGCCCTCGCCGCCGCCGTGGCGGCTGCGTGGCTCGTCTTCTCCACCCCGACCGAGGCCGTGGACGGGGGCGTCGTGCGCTGGCTCTACACGAAGGGCAGACCGGTGATGGTGCTCGATCGTCCGGACGCTGCGACCATCATCTGGATGCTCGACGAGACGCCGGGCGACCAGACGGGGCGGGGGACTTCGGGTGTGTACATCTGACCGGCCCCTGGGCAGCCGCGGGAGACGCGCGCTCGCCGCAGGGACCCTGGCCTTCCTCCTGGCGGCTCCCGCCGGCTCGCAGCAGCTCCGCGACCCGGGCCCGGCGCGCAGGCCCGGCACCATCGGCTTCCAGATGACGGTGAGCCACGTCTCCCCGAGCCCCGGCCCGATCGACCCGCGCGGGGCCGCGCTGCACCGCCGCCTCAAGGACGAGATCCGCTACGAGAGCCTGCGCGTCCTCGAGCAGCGCCGGCTGGACCTCGCGGTGGACGAGATCGGGACCATGCAGCTCCCCACCGGGCGGCGGCTGCGGGTGCGGCCCCTGGACGTGGGCAAGCAGGGGGTGCTCGTCGCGGTCGACGTGGAGGGGAGCATGAAGACGGACCTCCGGGTCCCGAACCACAAGCTCGTGGTGATCGGGGGCCAGCCGTACGAGGGCGGGCGCCTCGTGATCACGCTCGAGCCGGAGTACTGATCCCGGCCCCACCCCGGCCGTTGACACTTTTGCGGGGGCCCGGCCACTCCCTCAGTGAAAGCCAAACGATCCCCTTCCCAGGGAGGCCCGGGGTTGCGAAAGCAGCCCCGGGTCTTTTTTTGCTCGCGCCCGCGCGGGGCCCGCGCCCGCGCCGAGGGTGGGGTAACGTGGCGGAGGACGCGAGGAGGGAAGGCGTGATCGAGATCGGCCAGACCGCTCCGGAGTTCACGGTGCTGGATCACGAGGGTCGCAGCGTGCGCCTGCGCGACCTGCGCGGGCGCAAGCTGCTGCTCTGGTTCTATCCCAAGGCCGACACCCCCGGCTGAACGGCCCAGGGTCTCGCGTTGCGGGACCGCATGGACGAGGTGCGGGCGAAGGGGCTCGAGGTGCTCGGGATCAGCTTCGATCCGGTGGAGGAGAATCGAGCCTTCGCCCAAAAATTCGACTTCCCGTTCCGTCTGCTCAGCGACGTGGACCGGGCGGTGGGGCTCGCCTACGGCGCCGCGGACGCGCCGGACGCGCCCTACGCGAAGCGCATCAGCTACGTGATCGACGAGCAGGGCCGGGTCGCGCTCGCCTACCCGAAGGTGAAGCCCGCGGAGCACCTCGACCGCGTGCTCGAAGACCTCGGCTGAGGACGTCGTGACCCGGCTCCCCAAGGAAGGTCTCGCGCGCGACGCCGTCCTCGCGCGCATGCGCGAGCGCAAGCAGGCGGACGCCGACTGGCGCGGCGCGCGCACCTTCAGCCTCGTCTACCCCGCCGGCCCGGACGTGGACGAGATGCTCCGCGAGGCGGCCCTCCTCTACCTCTACGAGAACGCGCTCAACCCCTTCCGCTTCCCGAGCCTGCGCCAGATGGAGGTCGAGGTGGTGGAGATGACCGCGGGCCTCCTGCACGCGCCGGAGTCCGCGGGCGGCTGCCTGACCTCGGGCGGCACCGAGAGCATCCTCATGGCGACGAAGACCGCGCGCGAGCGCGCGCGCGCCGAGCGCGGCGTCGTGCGTCCCGAGATGGTGATCCCCGTGTCGGCGCACCCGGCCTTCGCGAAGGCGGCGCACTACCTGGGGATCGAGCTGCGCAAGGCGCCGCTCGGCCCCGACCTGCGCGCCGACGTGGACGCGGTGGCGAAGCTCGTGACGGACCAGACGGTGCTCGTCGTGGGATCCGCGCCGAACTACCCCCACGGCGTCGTCGATCCGATCCCCGAGCTCGCCGCGCTCGCCGCCGAGCGGGGGATCTCCTTCCACACCGACGCGTGTCTGGGCGGGTTCCTGCTCCCGTTCCTGGAAGAGCTCGGCGAGCCGGTCCCGCCCTTCGACTTCCGCGTGCCGGGGGTCAGCACGATCTCCGCGGACGTGCACAAGTACGGCTACTGCGTGAAGGGCGCGTCGGTGATCCTGCACCGCGACGATCGGAGCCTGAAGCGGCACCAGCTCTTCGTCTACGACGGCTGGCCGGGAGGCGGCTATGCGTCGTTCGCCATGGCGGGGGCGCGGCCCGCGCTGCCCATCGCCGCGGCGTGGGCGGTGATGAACCACCTGGGCGAGGATGGCTACCTGCGCCTGGCGGCGCGCGTGCGCGATGCGACGCGGCGCATCCGCGCCGGCATCGAGTCGATCCCGGGGCTCTTCGTGTTCGGGGCTCCCGCCATGAGCGTCTTCGCGTTCGGCTCGCGAACGCACGACGTCTTCGCGGTGGGCGACGCCATGGACGCGCGCGGCTGGCACGTCGACCGTCAACGCGATCCGGACGCGCTGCACCTGATGCTCTCCCCCGAGCACGACCGCGTGGCGGACGCCTTCCTCGCGGACCTGCGCGAGGCAGTGGCGCGGGGCGGCAGCGCCCGCAGCCGCGACGCGCGCTACAGCTAACCAACGCGCGGCTCAAGCCCTCGAGACTCCTCGGCGCCCGAGAGCTCTACGAGGCAAGGCCGGGACCGAAGGCCGACTCCGAATCCGGGGCCCCTGACCCCGCGCAGCGTTCAGTTC
>DASRUS010000129.1:0-4888 GCA_035687825.1 Myxococcota bacterium
GACGACCGCGATCTCCACGGCGATCCCCTCTACTGGACGTAGCCGAGGCTGCGCAGGCGCTCGAGCTCCTCCGGGCCGAGGTCCTCGGCTCCGGCCGCGTCGATTTCCAGTCGCACCTCCGCGACCCGGGTCCGCCATTCCGCCAACGCCGCCGCGAGCTTCGCCACCCGCTCGGGGTGCTGCGCGGCCAGGTCCGTGCGATCGAGCGGATCGCCTCGGGCATCGAACAGCTCGTACTCGGGAGCTCCGTCGGACCGCTCGGTGTTGTGGACGAGCTTCCAACCGTCGAGGACGATCGCGGTGGAGGTGCGACCGAACTGGGTGGGAGAGTTCGGGTCCGCTTCGTCGCGCTTCTCCGAGATGGCGGGCCGGGCCGCCAGGATCGGGGTCGCACCCGGGTCGCGCTCGTCCGGGCGCAACAGGGGGACCAGGCTCTGGCCCTGGATCCCGGCGGGTGGTGCGAGCCCGGCGAGCTCGAGGAGGGTCGGCAGGATGTCGATGCTCTGCACCGTCTCGCCGATCGCGCGCCCCGCAGGCACGCGCCCGGGCCCCCAGACGACGAGGGGAACGCGGGTGAGCTCCCCGTACACGCTCTGCCCGTGGAAGGTGCGTCCGTGCTCGAGGAACTCCTCGCCGTGGTCGCTCGTGAAGACGACGAGCGTCCGCTCGGCCAGGCCGAGCCAGCGCAGTCGCTCGAGGAGCCGGCCGATCTCCACGTCCATGGCTCGGATCGAGCCGTCGTACCAGTCGCGATCGTGCCCCACGTAGACGTCCGGGTCGAAGCCCGCCTCGACGAGCTCTGCGCGCGTGGGCATGCCGAAGGCGCGCAGGAGCGGGTTTGCGATGAACTTCCGGACCTCGCTCGCCTGCCGCTCGTGCACTTCCTTGCCCGCGGCGTCGCCGAAGAGCGAGTCGTAGGGCCGCACGGGGCGATAGGGATCGTGGGGATCGAAGAGGTGCAGGAACACGAAGAACGGCGCCTCGCGGTGCGCCTCGAGCCAGGGGAGCAGGCGGTCCACGTAGACGCGCGCGGTCTTGCTCGTCGCGAGGTCCGGGAGCGAGGTGGACTCGTGCAGCTCCTCGAACCCCTGTTGGAGGTTCGTGAGCTTGCCCGTGAAGAACACCGACGACAAGGAGAGCGTCGCGAAGCCGGCGTCCCGGAAGATCTCGGCGAGTGTCGTCGCGGATGCCGGGAGACGATCGCCGAAGTTCACGATTCCGTGGGAGCTCGGGTAGAGCGAGAGCAGGATCGAGGGCGAGGAGACCTTGGTCCAGGTACCCTGCGCGATGCAATCCTCGAAGAGTGCGCCTTCCGCCGCCATGCCGCGCAGCACGGGAGCGGTCTCGCGTGCGTAGCCGTAGGCGTCGAGGTGATCGCGGCGCAGGGTGTCCGCCTGGATCAGGATCACCCCCTGGAGCCGACCGGGCTCGATCGCATCCCCGACAGGCGCGCTGCGCACCACCGGCGCGCCCCAGAAGCCGATCGCACCGGGCTGCGGCGAGGCGAGGGAGAGCGAGAGGGACAGGCTCTCTCCGGCGAAGCGAGAAAGGTCCACGGACGCCGGCTCCCAGCGCCGTGGCGTCGTGAGCGTGCGCTCGAGAGCAAGCGTCTCCTTGTCGCCGCTCCGGACGGCGACGCGGAAGCTGACCGGCGCGTCCTCCACGGTGCCGACGCCGAGATCGAGCCAGGCTCGCGAGGCAGGACGCATCTCGAAGCGAAGCGTCTCGGGCGCGCGTGCGACCAGGGTCTCGCGGTAGATCTCCGAGAGGCCGTGCCAGCCCGGGCCCGACGGGATCCCAGCCAGGTACTCCTTCTCGAAGACGACGCGCAGGGATTCGATCTCGAAGCTCGCGTCGGCGGCGTCGCTCGGCGCGAGGAATGCGTGGCGGACGTCCTCCGATCGGATCACGCTCGTCCCGCGCAGGGTGTAGGTGCGAAGCTCGGGACCGGGCACGAGGGGACTCGAGCTCCAGAACTCGCGCGGCTCTTCCAGGACCTCGGCGAGATCGGGCGATTCTGCGCCCCGGAAGGTGATCCGCACGTTGGCGCCCGCGGAGGCGCGCATGCGCAGCTCCACCGCGTGCACGAAGTCGCCGGGCGGAATCGGGGTCGGCCTCTCGAGGCGCAGCACCGCACCGGGGTCGCGACCTCGACCCGAAAGGCGTCCCTCGCGCACCCGGAGATCGACGACTCCCGAGGTCGCCTCGAAGGCGGGCACGGCCTCTGCGGCCGCGTCGAAGCGCCATTCCGTGCGGGGGGGAGCTGGCTGCGGCGGCAGCCGGTTCTGCACGGTCTCCGAAGAGAAGAGATCGACCAGACGGATCGTGCCGCCCTCCGCTCGGAACGGGGTCGCGACGCGCGAGTCGGAGGCGCGCTCGGTGCAGCTCGCGAGGCTGAGAAGGGTGATGGGCAGCCAGCGGAACGCGAGCACACCCATGGTCCCTCCTGCGGGCCGGAGCATCCCATCGCCCACGCGACCCTGCAACCGAGCTCCGGCGCGCATTCCGCCCGGGCGTCTGGACGCCGGGAGAGTCCGCCGGTCCGGCTCCGCTATGTTTCGCGCTCATGGATCCGTGCGCCCTTCCGGGAAGCGACCTCGTCCGGCAGGGTCTCGACGATCTCGCGCGGGGCGTCGAGTCGATTCCGGCGCTGCTCGTCTCGATCGGCGCTCCACGGCTGCGCCGGCTCGGGGTGGCAGTGCCGGACGGGATGACCGGCTCACCCGAGCGGCGCCTCTATGCCGCCCTCGCCGCGCGCGACCCCGACTCGGCCCACTCCCGCTACAATGCGCTCGTGCGTCGGCTCGTGAGCTTCGAGCGAGCCGCGGCATGCGCCGGCCGGTAGACGCCGAGCGCATCCGAGCCTTCATGCGCGCCCTCGGGGCGGAGGCGGACCGACCCGGTCGCGTCTACCTCACCGGAGGCGCCAGGCTCCAGCCCGGCGGCGCGAAGAGGAAGCCCAGACGCTCGACGAACGTCCTCGCCCCCGCCACGTCACGCGCCATCGCGACCCACTCGTGGAACGCGATGCGCAGCAGCAGTTTCGGGAATGGCTCTACAAGTATTTGAATTCAATGACCATTCTTGATCCTCTCTGATCCCGAGCAGCGCCTGGGGCGCCCCGTCCACCGACCCCGCTCCTCGCGATCCGGCGTCCCGCCCGGCATCCTCCGCGCGTCGCGGGCCCCCGCTCGCGATCCGGAGGATCCGCGATGCGATGCGCCGCTCCCCTCGCCCTGGCCGCGCTCGCGCTCGCCGCCTGCGCCCACACGCCCGGCGCCGAGCTTCCCCGCGGTCGCATCGTGGATCTCACGCATCCCTTCGACGCGACGACGATCTACTGGCCCACCGAGGAGGGCTTCGTCCACGAGCGGGGCGTCGCCGGGCGGACCGAGCAGGGGTACTGGTACGAGGCGCACCGCTTCCGGGCCGCCGAGCACGGGGGCACGCACGTGGACGCCCCGATCCACTTCGGCGAGGGGCGGCGCACCGTGGACGCGATCCCCCTGGACCGACTCCTCGGCCCCGCCGTCGTGGTGGACGCGTCCGCCGCGTGCGCGCGCGACCGCGACCACCGCATCGGCGTGCAGGAGCTCGCCGCGTTCGAAGCGGAGCACGGCCCGATCCCGGAGGGCGCCATCGTGCTCCTGCGCACGGGCTTCGCGCGCTTCTGGCCCGATCGCGCCGCGTACCTGGGGACGGACGAGCGGGGTGCGGGCGCGGTGGCGAAGCTCCACTTCCCGGGGCTCCATCCCGACGCCGCGCGTTGGCTCGCCGACGAGCGCCGGATCGCGGCCGTGGGCATCGACACCGCGAGCATCGACTTCGGCGCGTCCCGAAGCTTCGACGCGCACCAGGCCCTCGCGCGGAGCGACGTCCCGGCCTTCGAGAACGTGGCGCAGCTCGACGCGCTCCCCGCCACGGGAGCCTTCGCGGTGGCGCTTCCCATGAAGATCCGCGGCGGCAGCGGAGCGCCGCTCCGCGTCGTCGCCATCGTGCCCGAACACCCGTAGCCTTCCCGCGCCCGCACAGGAGGATCGAACATGGCCGACTCGAACCGCGACGAAATCCTCGGCGACCGACGCCGGGCGCTGGAGGAGGAGTTCTTCGCGCGGGAGAACCAGAAGCTCCGCCAGCAGCTCCGCGCCAGGATGGAGAGCCAGGCGCACCGCGAGGGCCTCGCGAAGGCCTCGGGCATCTCCCATCCCGAGGTGCTCGACCACCTCGTGAAGCTCGGTCTCGACGCCGAGACCGTGATCGCCCTCGGGCTCGTGCCGCTCATCGACGTGGCGTGGGCCGACGGGAAGATGGCCGACCGGGAGCGGCTCGCGGTTCTCTCCGCCGCGCGCCAGAAGGGCATCGACGACGCAAGCCCGGCGGGCCTGCTTCTCGCGAGCTGGCTCTCCGCGCCGCCGCCGCCGAAGCTCAGCGAGGTCTGGATCGACTACGTGCGCGCGCTCTGCCGGGAGCTCGATCCGAAGGAGCGGACCGAGCTGCGGGACGACCTCCTCGGCCGCGCCCGCGAGGTGGCGGAGGCGGCGGGCGGCTTCCTCGGCCTCGGCTCGAAGGTCTCGTCGCACGAGCAGGAGGAGCTCGCGCGCCTGGAAGCCGCGTTCGAGGCGTGAGCGCGCCGCGCATCGGGATCGCGCTCGCCCTCGACGCGCAGGGACGCATCTGCGCGGGACGCCGTCATCACTGGCTCGAGGCGTCCTACGCCGACGCGGTCGCGCGCGCGGGGGGCATCGCGCTCTACCTGCCCCTGCGCGCCGACCCGGCGCCGCTGCTCGACGCGATCGACGCGCTCCTCGTTCCGGGCGGCGGCGACTTCGCTCCGCCGAAGCGCTACGCGGAGCCCGTCGCGTTCGATCTGGTGCCCGCGGAGCAGCTC
>DASRUS010000130.1:0-3401 GCA_035687825.1 Myxococcota bacterium
AAGACCGCCGTCGTGCTCGGACGCTTCGACGAGGTGACCAGCCGGGCGGTCGCCCGTTGGATCGCTGCGGTCGAGCGCCGGCCGGGCCGGGTGGCGCTCCTGGTGCTGGCGGTCACGGTCGCCTGCGGCGTGTACGCGGCCCGGAACCTCGGCGTGAACGCCGATCCGCAGGCGATGATCGCGACCGACGTCCCCTTCCGGCTCCGCTACGAGGCGCTCGTCGATTCCTTCCAGATGTACGACGAGGGGATCTTCGTCGTCGTGGACGCGGAGAGCCCCGTCACCGCGGCGCGCGCGGTGGATGCGCTGGCCGAACGGCTGGCCGAGGACGACGAGCTCTCCGCCGAGGTCGTGGTGCCGGGCGGCGGTGAGTTCTTCGAGCGCAATGTGCTCCTCTACCTCGACGTGGAGCAGCTCGACGATCTCGCGGACCGCCTCGCCAGGGTGCAGCCGTTCCTGGCCGAGATCGCGCGCGATCCGAGCGCGGTGGGCATCGCGAACCTCCTGGGCGAGGCGCTCGAGGCGGCGCGGCAGGGGACCGACGTCGGGCTCGACCTCGCTTCGGCCCTCGACCGCACGAGCGCCGCCGTGGAGGCCGCGCTCGCGGGGCGGCCCACCGCGGATCCGTGGAGCGACGCCCTCATCGGAGCGTCCCTGCCCGAGGACGCGCGCCAGCGCTTCATCGCGCTGAACCCGCGCCTGGACTTCGGCGAGCTCGCGTACGCGGAGCCCGCGCTGCGCGCGATCCGCAAGGCGGCGCGCGAGCTCGGGCTCGACGCCGAGCGTGGGGTCCGCGTCCGCATCACGGGAAACCCGATCCTCAATCTCGAAGACCAGTCCTCGCTCGCGGCGCAGGGACCCCTGGCGGGAGCCATCTCCCTGGTGCTCTTCGGCGTGGCGGCGCTGTGGGCGGTGCGTTCGATCCGGACCGTGCTCGCGATGGTGGCGAGCCTCGTCGTGGCGCTCGTGTGGACCAACGCCTTCGCCGCGGCGGCCGTGGGCCACCTGAACCAGATCTCGGTGGCTTTCAACGTGCTCCTCGTGGGTCTCGGGGGCGAATTCGGCATCCACCTCTGCACGTGCTACGCCGAGCTCGTCGCCGCCGGCCGCTCGCGCCTCGAGGCGCTCGTCGAGACCGGCGAGACGATCGGGGGCTCGCTCCTCTCGAGCGCCGGCACCACCGCGATCGGGTTCTTCGTGTTCCTGCCCACGGACTACACCGGCGTCGCGGAGCTCGGGCTGATCGCCGGCACGGGCATCTTCGTGAGCCTCTTCTGCACGCTCACGGTGCTGCCTGCGCTCCTGTGTCTCGGCGCGCCCGCCTACTCGCGCGTCGCCCCCGCGCCGCTCCCGGCCTGGCGGGAGCGGCTCGAGCACGTGCCGGTGCGCCACGCGCGGACGATCTGCGCGGCGACTCTCCTGCTCGCGCTCGCGGCGGTTCCCCTCCTCCAGCGCGCGCGCTTCGACTACAACCCCGTGAACCTGCGCGACCCGAGCACCGAGTCGGTGCAGGCCTTCAACGATCTCCTCGCCCGCAGTCACAACTCGCCGTGGACGCTCGACGTGGTGGCCGCGGATCTCGCCGAGGCTCGGGAGCGGGCGCGCCGGCTCGCCCTGCTTCCGACGGTGGAGCGTGCGATCACGCTCGAGGACTGGGTGCCCGACGATCAGGACGAGAAGCTCGTGCTCCTGGAAGAGACTTCGCTGTTCCTGCCGCCGCTCCGCGCCGAGGGACCGCCGCCGGACGCCGCCGCCCAGCGCGGCGCCCTCGCGCGCCTCGCCGCCGAGCTCGAGCCGGTCTCGGAGAGCCAGGGGTCGGACGCCCTCGCCCAGAGCGCGCGACGGCTGCGCGAGGTGCTGCGCCGCTTCCTGGCGGACGCGCAGGTCGAGGGATCCGACGCGCGCCTCGCGCTGCTCGCGAGCAACGTCGTGGGCTCCCTGCCCGAGCAGCTCGCCGACCTCGAACGCGCGCTCGCCGCGGGTCCGATCGGGCTGGAAGACCTTCCGCACTCCCTCGTCGAGCAGATGCTCGCCGCGGACGGCCGCGCGCGGATCCAGGTCTTCCCTCGCGAAGATCTCTCGGACGCGGCCGCGCTCGAACGCTTCATGGACGAGGTGGCCGCGGCCGAGCCGCAGGCCACCGGCTCCGCGGCGCACCTCGTCGGCTGGGGGCGGGTCACCGTGAGCGCCCTCCAGCAGGCGCTCGCCTCCGCGGTCGTGATCGGATCGCTCTTCCTGCTCGTGCTGTGGCGGCGCGCCTGGGACACCTTCCTCGCCTTCCTGCCGCTGGCCCTCGCCGCGGCCTTCACCTGCGCGGTGATGGTGGTGATCGACATGCCCTTCAACTTCGCGAACGTGATCGTGCTGCCCATGCTGCTCGGCATGGGGATCGACAGCGGCATCCACCTGGTGCACCGCCATCGCACGAAGCCCGAGGAGGTGGACGTGCTCGCGACCAGCACCGCGCGGGCGGTCTTCTTCAGCGCCGTCACCACGATGCTGAGCTTCGCGAGCCTCGCCTTCGTGCCGCACCGGGGCATGGCGGCGGTCGGGAAGCTGCTCACGCTCGGCGTGAGCCTGACGCTCGTCTGCTACGTGGTGGTGTTGCCCGCGGTGCTCGAGTGGGACGATCGGCGCCGGGCGCGCTCCGGGCAGCCCGACGGGCCGGCGCCGCCCGCGCGCGGCGATTCCGAGCCCCGTTAGGAATCGCCCAGGGCGAAGGCAGCGACCGCCTCGGCGAAGCCCTCGGGGTTGTCGGTCATGACCGAGTGGCCCGCGCGCGCCACCACCGCGAGGCGGCCCTGGGGCAGCGCCTCCAGCATGTGCTCCGCCACCTCCGGCGAGAGCACGTCGGAGGCCGCGCCGCGCACCACGAGGGCGGGGCTCGGCGTACGGCGCAGCGACTCCCAGAGCCGCCGCGTCGTCTCCTTCTCGCGCAGCGCGGCTTCCTCCGGGGTCGCCTGCGCGGCGCGCCGGTGGAACGCGGGGTCGAGCTTGCGCACGAGGCGACCGTCGTCGCGCGCGCGGAGCGAGCTCCGCGCCATGCGCGCCAGGGCCGCGGGCCGCGCCGCGGGGTACGCGCGGGAGAGCAGCCGCTCGTACTCCGCCGGCGTGGCGAAGCTCGCGTCCGTCTCCGCCTGTCGACCGAGGTCCACCTGGATGCGCACGACGCCGCGCGCGTCGAGCTCGGGGCCCGCGTCCACCACGACGAGGCCGGCGATGCGCTCGGGGTGTGCGCCCGCGAAGAGCATGGCGACGCGGCCGCCGAAGGAGTGCCCCACCAGCACCAGGCGTTCGACGCCGAGCGTCGCGAGCACGCGCTCGAGGTCGGCCAGGTGATGCTCGTAGTCGTAGCGCGCCTCGGGATCCCACGCGGAGTCGCCGTGGCCGCGCAGGTCGAG
>DASRUS010000131.1:0-6560 GCA_035687825.1 Myxococcota bacterium
GAGGTGGAGCCCGCCGCCGAGATCGTGAAGCGCTTCTGCACGGGCGCCATGTCCTACGGCTCCATCTCCATCGAGGCGCACGAGACGCTCGCCATCGCGATGAACCGGATCGGCGGCAGGAGCAACACCGGCGAGGGCGGCGAGGATCCGCGCCGCTACGTGCCGGACCCGAACGGCGATTCGCGGCGCAGCGCCATCAAGCAGGTGGCGTCCGGGCGCTTCGGCGTGACCAGCTGGTACCTGGTCAACGCCGACGAGCTCCAGATCAAGATCGCCCAGGGCGCGAAGCCCGGGGAGGGCGGCGAGCTGCCCGGGCACAAGGTGGACGAGGCGATCGCACGCACGCGCCACGCGACGCCGGGCGTGGGGCTGATCTCGCCGCCGCCGCACCACGACATCTACTCCATCGAGGATCTGGCGCAGCTCATCTACGACCTCAAGAACGCGAACCGGCGCGCGCGGGTGAGCGTGAAGCTCGTGGCGGAGACGGGCGTCGGCACCATCGCCGCGGGCGTCTCCAAGGGGAAGGCAGACAACGTCCTCATCTCGGGGCACGACGGCGGCACCGGCGCCTCGCCGCTCGCCTCCATCAAGCACGCCGGCGTGCCCTGGGAGATCGGCCTCGCCGAGACCCAGCAGACGCTCGTGCTGAACGACCTGCGCGGGCGCATCCGGTTGCAGGTGGACGGTGGCTTCAAGACCGGGCGCGACGTCGTGATCGCCGCGCTGCTCGGCGCGGACGAGTTCGGCTTCTCCACGGCGCCCCTCGTCGCGCTCGGCTGCATCCTGATGCGCGTCTGCCACCTGAACACGTGCCCGGTGGGCATCGCGACCCAGAACCCCGAGCTGCGCAAGCGCTTCGCGGGGCTGCCCGAGCACGTCGTCCGCTACTTCTTCTTCGTGGCGGACGAGGTGCGCGAGATCATGGCGAAGCTCGGCTTCCGCACCGTGGATGAGATGATCGGCCGGGCGGACCGGCTGACCGCGCAGCGCGCCGTCTCGCACTGGAAGGCGAAGGGGCTCGACCTCACGGGGCTCCTGCACAAGCCCGACGTGCCCTTTGCCATCCGCCACCGCGAGAAGCAGCGGCTCGAGGGCGAGCTCGAGAGCGTCCTCGACGTGAAGCTGCTCGAGCTCGCGCGGCCCGCCCTCGAGCGCGGCGAGAAGGTCGAGGTGGAGCTTCCGATCCGCAACGTGAACCGCACCGTGGGGACGATCCTCGGCTCCGAGGTCTCGCGGAAGTGGGGCGCCGACGGGCTCCCCGATGACACGATCGTGCTGCGTTTCACCGGCTCCGCGGGCCAAAGCTTCGGCGCGTTCGCCCCGAAGGGGATGAGCCTCTTCGTGTCGGGAGATACGAACGACCATTGTGGCAAGGGCCTGTGCGGCGGCAAGATCGTGGTGCGCGCGCCCGAGGGCGTGAGCTACGACCCGGCGGAGAACATCATCACCGGCAACGTGGTGCTCTACGGCGCCACGAGCGGGGAGGCGTACTTCCAGGGCGTGGCCGGCGAGCGCTTCTGCGTGCGCAACAGCGGCGCGAGCGCCGTCGCGGAGGGGGTGGGCGACCACGGCTGCGAGTACATGACCGGCGGCCGCGTGGTGGTGCTGGGGAAGACCGGGCGCAACTTCGGCGCGGGCATGTGCGGCGGCATCGCCTACGTCCTCGACCTCGACGGCGAGTTCGCGGGGCGCTGCAACCTCGAGCGCGTGGAGCTCGAGACTCTCGCCGGGGAGGACGTGGCGATCGTCCAGCGGATGGTGCGCCGGCACTTCCAGTACACGCGCAGCCGCCGCGCGGACGAGGTGCTGCGCAAGTGGGACGACTTCGCGCCGCGCTTCGTGAAGGTCTTTCCGAAGGATCTGAAGCTGGCGCTCGACGCGCGCCTCCGGGCTCACAGCGGCGATGGGTAGGGTCACGGGCTTCCTGGAGCACCGGCGCGAGGACACGCCGTACCGGCCGGTGGAGGAGCGCCTGCGCGACTGGCGCGAGGTGCAGGCGGACCCCCCCGCGCAGCAGGTGCGCGAGCAGGCGGCGCGCTGCATGGACTGCGGGATCCCGTTCTGCAACGACGGCTGCCCGCTCGGGAACATCATCCCCGACTGGAACGACCTGCTCTACCGCGACAAGCTCCGCGACGCCCTGGTGCGCCTGCACTCGACCAACAACTTCCCGGAGTTCACGGGGCTCGTGTGTCCCGCGCCGTGCGAGGCGGCCTGCGTCCTCGGCATCAACGACGACCCGGTGGCGATCAAGCAGATCGAGTGGGAGATCATCCGCCACGGCTGGGAGGCCGGCTGGGTCGTGCCCGAGCGCCCCGAGCGCCGCACGGGCCGCTCGGTGGCGGTGGTGGGTTCGGGGCCCGCGGGCCTCGCGGCCGCGCAGCAGCTCAACCGGGTCGGCCACACCGTCACGCTCTTCGAGAAGAACGACCGCAGCGGCGGCCTGCTGCGCTACGGCATCCCCGACTTCAAGCTCGAGAAGTGGATCATCGATCGGCGCCTCGAGCAGATGCGCGACGAAGGCGTCTCGTTCCAGACGGGCGTTCACGTGGGCGTGGACCTCTCCGCGCCAGAGCTGCGGCAGAGTTTTGACGCGGTCCTGCTCTGCCTCGGGAGCGAGCGGCCCCGGGACCTCCCGGTGCCCGGCCGCGAGCTCGCCGGCGTCCACTTCGCCATGGACTTCCTCACGCAGCAGAACCGGCGGGGGGCGGGGGACGTGGTGCCGGAGGAGCAGGCCCTCCTTGCCACGGGCAAGCACGTCGTGATCCTCGGGGGCGGCGACACGGGCTCGGACTGCGTCGGCACCTCCCACCGCCACCTCGCGAAGAGCGTGACCTCGATCGAGCTCCTCGAGCGTCCGCCCGACGCCCGCGATCGGTCCACGCCCTGGCCGCTCTGGCCGCTCGTGTTCCGGAGCTCGAGCTCCCACGAGGAGGGCGGCGCGCGCGAGTACGCGCTGCTCACGAAGCGCTTCCTCGGCTCGAACGGGCGCGTGGAGAAGCTCGCCGGGGTCGGCGTCCGCTTCGTGCCCGACGCGGGCGGACGACCGCGACTCGAAGAGGTCCCCGGGACGGAGTTCGAGCGGCCCGCCGACCTCGTGCTCCTCGCGCTCGGCTTCGTCCATCCCGTGCACGAGGGCCTCGTCCGCGACCTCGGCGTGGTGCTCGACGCCCGCGGCAACCTCGCCGCCGACGGGAAGGAGTTCGCCACGAGCGAGCCCGGCGTCTTCGCCGCCGGGGACTGCCGCCGGGGACAGTCGCTCGTCGTGTGGGCGCAGTGGGAGGGACGTGAGGCGGCGCGGGCCGTCGATCGGTACCTGATGGGGCTCTCGCGGCTCCAAGCGCGCAACGCGTACGTGTGAGCACCGCGCGGCCCCGAGGGGGGATGGGTCGAGCTTGACGACGTCGGTTTTCCCTCGGTACGATCGCGCTCGCGCGGGGGACCCTCCGATTTCACGAGACGCCCACAAGGCCACCGATGCGACCGATTTCGAGCGGCTGGAGCGCGCGGTGCAGGCCCTCGTCGAGCAGCATCGCGCGCTGCGCGGGGAGAACGCGAGGCTGCGCCGCGAGCTCGAGGCGCTCGAGCGCCGCGTCGGCGCGCTCGACGAGCAGGTGATGGAGATGAATCAGCGGCGCCAGGACGTGGGCAAGCGCATCGACGACGTCATCTCCCAGCTCGACCACCTCGACGCCCACTTCGCCGCGCCCCGCGACTGATGTCCGCGAAGCGCACCATTCCCGTCCGCATCCTCAGCCAGGAGTACCGGGTGCGGAGCGACATGGAAGAAGACGCGGTGCGCCGCGCGGCGGGCCTGGTGGACGAGACCATGCGCCGCATCCAGGGGCGCACGGGCGCCGTGGACACGCTGCACGTGGCGGTGCTCGCGGCGCTCCAGCTCGCGCACCAGGTCGGCGGAGGTGCGCCGCTCGTGGCTGCGCGCGACGCCTGGGCGGAGCCCGAGCCCTCCGTGGACGGCTCGCGCGTGCGCGCGCTCGCGGAGCTCATCGAGTCGATGCTCGCTTCCGCGCCCTCCGCCGCCTGACTTCCGACCGGGCGCCCGGTGGACCTCGCCGACCGCAAGCGCCGCCTGCGGCGCGAGCTGCGGCAGCGGCTGCGCGCGGTCGCGCCCGGGGTCGCAGCCGAGGCTTCCCGCCGCGCCGCGGCGCACCTCGCGGCGAGCCCCGAGCTGGCGGGGGCGCGCCGCGTGATCCTCTACGCGGCGCTTGCCGACGAGCTCCCCAGCCGACCGCTCTTCGACGTGGTCCTCGACGCGGGCCGACCCGCGCTCCTGCCGAGACCCGGACCGGGCGCGACTCTCGAGGTCGCGCCCGTCGCGCGCTGGGAGGACCTCCGGCCGGGGCGCTACGGTGTGCTCGAGCCGGCCGCCGCGAGCCCGGGGTCGGCCCTCGCGCCGGGAGACCTGATCCTCGTCCCGGGCCTCGCCTTCGACCGCGAGGGGCACCGGCTCGGCCGCGGTCGGGGGTGGTGGGATCGCACGCTCGCCGCGGCGCGCGGCGTGGAGCTCACGGCCGTGGGGGTGGGCTTCGCGTTCCAGGTGGTGGAGGCCGTGCCGCACGGCCCGGGAGACCAGGCAGTGGACGCGATCCTGACGGAGGACGGTTGGCATCGCACGCGGGCGGGGAGGGAGCTTTGAGGGGCGCGCGCCTGGACGCCGAGCTCGAGCGTCAGCTCGCCGTGATGCGCGAGGGCGCGGAGACCTTCGTGGGCGAGGAGCAGCTGCGCACGCGCCTGCGCGAGGCGATCGCGGGCGGCCCGCCGCTGCGCGTGAAGCTCGGCATGGATCCCTCCGCGCCGGACCTCCACCTCGGCCACACCCTCGTGCTCCGCAAGCTCGAGCGCTTCCAGTCCCTCGGCCACACCCCCATCTTCCTGGTCGGCGACTTCACCGCACGCATCGGCGACCCGTCGGGGCGCAGCAAGACGCGCCCGGCGCTGGACGCCGAGGCCGTGCGGCGCAACGCCGCCACCTACGTGGCGCAGGTGGGCCGCGTCCTCGACGTGGCGCGCGTCGAGATCCGCCAGAACACCGAGTGGATGGACGCGATGACCCCCGCCGACCTCGTGCGCCTGTGCTCGAGGTACACGGTGGCGCGCATGCTCGAGCGCGACGATTTCGCGAAGCGCTTCGCCGCCGGAATCTCCATCGCGGTGCACGAGTTCCTCTACCCCCTCGTGCAGGCCTACGACTCGGTGGCGCTGCGCGCGGACGTGGAGCTCGGGGGGACGGACCAGACCTTCAACCTGCTCCTCGCGCGCGAGATCCAGCGCGACTACGGCCAGCCCTCCCAGGCGGTGATCACGCATCCGCTCCTCGTCGGGACCGACGGCGTCGAGAAGATGTCCAAGAGTTTGGCCAACTCGATCGGGATCGCCGAGCCGCCCGAGGAGATCTACGGCAAGGTGCTGAGTGTCTCCGACGCGCTCATGCTGCGCTGGTTCGACCTCCTCGCCTTCGGGGAATGGGAGGACCTGCGCGGCGCGCGCGACGCGGTGGCGGCGGGCGGCGGGGACCCCCTGGCCCTGAAGCAGGCGATGGCGCGGCGGCTCGTCGCCCGGTTCCACGGCAACCGGGAGGCGGAGCGCGCGGCGGAGCACTTCGCCCGGGTGGTGCAGCGCAAGGAGCTGCCCGAGGAGATCGCCGAGGTGCGCCTCGCGCTCGGGGGCGAGGCGGCGATCGGCCTCCTCGACCTCCTGCGCCGCCTCGAGCTCGCGAAGTCGAACGCCGAGGCACGCCGGCTGATCGAGCAGGGGGGGCTCCGGGTGGACGGCGCGAAGGAGTCGGACCCGGCGCGGAGGCTCGGTCCGGGCCGCTACCTCCTCCAGGCGGGCAAGCGGCGCCTCGCGAGGGTGCAGCTCGAGCCCTGAGCTGCGCGACCCCTCGGGGGTTCACCGCCCGAGGAGGGGTCGGGCTTGACGCTGCCCTTCCAGCCTCGTATTTTCCGAGACCCCGCCGGAGACGTCCGTCCCGGGTGGGTCGTCGTTTGAAAGAATGCCGCGCCAGGGGAGCCCCGCACAGGCTCCCCCAGGTCTCGTGCGGTCTTTGAAAATCGAATAGCGCGCGGTCCCGCGAGCCAACCTTGGGTTCGCGGAGATCGGTGACGGGCCCAATCGAGTATTCGCGACGGCCGGGCGGCAAGGTGCCCGGACGTCGCATCGAGAATGGAGCGGCACACTTCGGTGCGTCGCGTCCAACCAGTTAAACTGGAGAGTTTGATCCTGGCTCAGAACGAACGCTGGCGGCGTGCCTAAGACATGCAAGTCGTGCGAGAAAAGGGCTTCGGCCCCTAGTAGAGCGGCGCACGGGTGAGTAACGCGTGGGTAATCTGCCTCCGGGTCCGGGATAACCTCGGGAAACTGGGGCTAATACCGGATGAGACCAAGAGGTCTTCGGACCTCGCGGGAAAAGGTGGCCTCTTCATGAAAGCTTTTGCCCGGAGATGAGCCCGCGTCCCATTAGCTAGTTGGTGAGGTAACGGCTCACCAAGGCTCCGATGGGTAGCTGGTCTGAGAGGACGACCAGCCACACTGGAACT
>DASRUS010000132.1:0-3114 GCA_035687825.1 Myxococcota bacterium
CACCCAGCCGAGGAGCGCCTGGATCCCCTCGCCCATGCGCGGCAGGTAGTCGAGCACGATGAAGCCCTCCATGCGGGCGCGGCGCACGACGAGGGCCAGGTAGTTGCGCGGCCCGGGCGGGAACTCCTTCTCGTTGTAGGCGGAGATCCCGCCGCACAGCACGATGCGCGCGCGCTCGGCGATCTGCGCCAGCACCGCGTCGAGGATCTCGCCGCCCACGTTGTCGAAGAAGACGTCGATCCCCTTCGGACAGAGCTCCCGCAGGCGCGCGGCCACGTCCTCGCGCTTGTAGTCGATGGCGGCGTCGAAGCGCGCCTCGTCCACGAGCCAGCGGCACTTGTCGGGCCCGCCGGCGATCCCGATCACCCGGCAGCCCTGGAGCCGCGCGATCTGCCCGGCGACCGAGCCCGTCGCGCCCGCGGCCCCGGAGACGACGACGGTCTCCCCCGCCTTCGGCTTCCCCACGTCGAGGAGCCCGAAGTACGCGGTGAGCCCCGTGATGCCGAGCACGCCGAGGGGCCAGGTGAGCGGTACGCCCGGCGGGAGCTTCACCACGGGCACGAGGCCGCCGGGCTTCACGGCGGCGTAGTCCTGCCAGCCGAACGTCCCCTGGACGAAGTCGCCGCGGGCGAAGCCGGGCGCCCGCGACTCGATGACCTGCCCCACCGCACCCGCGCGCATGGGCTCGCCGATCCCGACCGGCGGGACGTAGCTCGGCCGATCCTCCATCCAGCCGCGCATGGCGGGGTCGAAGGAGAGATACAGCGTCCGCACCAGGAGCTCGCCGTCGCGCGGCTGCGGGATCGGCGTCTCGCGGTACTCGAAGTCCGCTTCCTTCACCATGCCCTGGGGGCGCGCGGCGAGGAGCCACTGGCGGTTCACGTCGGTCATGAGGGGATCCTCCCGTGGGTGAAGACAGCGCTTCCACTCTCTCACGCGGTCGCGCTAGATTCAACCTGCTCTCCGGAGGCGCGGTCGGCCTCGGAGCGGCTTCGATCGGAGTGGCGGCGGTGAAGATCGATGCCTTCGGTCTCTCGACCTCCCCGCTGCGGCCGGGCGATGCGGAGAGCGCCACCGGCGATCTGGTGATCGGGCTCGCAGGAGTCGACGACCTCGAGAGCCTCCGTGTCCTCGTCGCGGCCTTTCGAGATCACCTGCAAGCGGCCACCCCCACCGATGCCGACCTCGCTGCGCACCTGCCCCAGGCCCTCTCCGATCCCTCGATCGAGTTCGCGTGCGCATGGTCCCGGGGCCAGGCCGTCGGCTACACGCAGACCCGGTTCCTCCGCTCGGTGTGGGCCTCGGGGCTCGAGGCGCTCCTCGAGGATCTCTTCGTCCTGCCCGCCGTCCGGGGCCGCGCGATCGGCCGCGCGCTGCTTCGTCACGCGCTCGAGCGGGCCCGGGAGCGCGGGGCGCGACTCGTGGGTCTCACCACGAACGAGCGGAATCAGCCCGCCCAGAGTCTGTACCGGTCGGAGGGTTTCCAACCCCAGAGCGCGAAGATCTGGCCCAACGGCCGGGAGATCCGCTGGGTCGTCCGACTCGACGAGCCGTCCGGCTGATTCCGACGCAGAGCGTGTGCTCGACGACGATGCTCTCGCCCTCGCCCACCAACGTCCTTCCCCCGGTTCGTACGTCCAAGGGGTAGCTCAGCCACCCCGGAGCCGCGGTTGCTTGGCGGGCCGGACGAAGATCCCATAGCGTTGCGGGCGATGGTCGAGTCCTCGACCGCGTCGTCCGACGAGCGACGGCGGGCCTTCGAAGCCGCCCGGCTGCGGATCGCCCGCATGCAGGTGGCGGGCGGCGCCTCGCTCGGCGACATCCTCGGCCAGGCGACGCGCGAGGCGGCGCACACCCTCCAGGTCGAGCGCGTGGGCGTCTGGCTCTTCGTCGACGGCCGCGGCGCGATCCGCTGCTTCCACCTCTACGAGCGCGGGAAGGACCAGCACTCGGAAGGCGCGGTGCTGCGCGCGACCGACTTCCCCAGCTACTTCCGCGCCCTCGAGGAGCGGCGCGAGGTTCCCGCCGAGGACGCGCGCGAGGACCCGCTGACGCGCGAGCTCGGCAAGGCCTATCTCGAGCCCCTCGGCATCCAGTCGATGCTCGATGCGCCGCTCTTCCGCGACGGCCAGGTGGTCGGCGTCGTCTGCCACGAAGACACCGCGCCGCGCAGCTGGACGGCGGACGAGCGCGCGTTCGCGACCTCGGTCGCGGACATGGTCTCGCTCCAGCTCGAGGCGGCGGCGCGCCGCGACGCCGAGGCGCGCATCCAGGCGCTCGGCGCGCACCTCGCCGAGGTGAACAAGATGGAGGCGCTCGACCGTCTCGCGGCGGGGGCGGCCCACGACTTCCGCAACGTGCTGGCCGTGGTGCTCGGCTGCGCGGACATGATCGCGCGGTCGGGCGACGCGACCCAGGCCATCCGCGAGAGCGCCCAGGAGATCCTCGGCGCGGCGCGGCGCGGCACCGCGCTCACCAACGAGCTCCTCTCCTTCGGCCGCGACCGGCCGCACGCAGCGTGCGTCGTGAACGTGGCGGACGCCGTCGAGGCGTTCGCGCCGATGCTGCGCCGCGCGCTCGGCCGCGCGCACCCCCTGGAGATGCGCCGCGAGGGCGTGGCGAGCAGCGTGCTGATCGACCCCTCGCAGCTCGAGCGCGTGGTGATGAACCTCGCGCTGAACGCCCGCGACGCGATGCCGAAGGGCGGCCCGGTCGTCCTCACGGTGGGCGAGGCCCGCATCGAGGAGGACGACGTGCGCGGCACGTACGTCGTCGTCGAGGTGACCGACACCGGCATCGGCATGGACGAGACCACCCAGGCCCGCATCTTCGAGCCCTTCTTCACCACGAAGCCCGAGGGCCAGGGCAGCGGCGTCGGGCTCGCGGTGGTCTACGCGATCGTGGATCGCTGCGGCGGCTTCATCCACGTGGAGAGCGCGCCGGGACGCGGCACACGCATGCGCGTGTACCTCCCGCGCGTCGCCGCGGGAAAGTGAGCCGGCCACGGACTCCAACCCCGATCCCCCGGGGAGCCCAGCCTTCCGCCGGACTCGCCTCCAGCCCTGGATTCCAATCTTCGTCCAGGGGTGGTAGCGTGATCGGTGAGGGAAGATT
>DASRUS010000133.1:0-5726 GCA_035687825.1 Myxococcota bacterium
GCACCCGGCCCGAGCGCCGCGCCGCCGCGGCGACGCGATCGAGCTCCTCCAGCGTGCGCGTGGGCGGCTTCTGGAGCGAGACGTGCTTGCCCGCCTCCAGGTCGGCGACGGCGTGCTCGGCGTGGAGGTGGTGCGGGGTCAGGATCTCCACCGCGTCGAGCTCCGGGTCGGCGAGGAGCCGATCCAGATCGGTGTAGACCTTGGGGACGCCCCACTCCGCCGCGCGCCGTCTCGCGCGCGCCTCGTCCCGGTCGCAGACCGCGGCGAGCTCGGCGTGGGGGTGGTCCAGGTAGCCGAGGCGCTGGAGATCGGCGATGCGCCCGCAGCCCACGAGGGCGACGCGCAGCCTCGACTCGCCGGATCGCGCCGCCCCCATCGTGCGCCGGGGGCTCAGGCGGCCGAGAGCCAGCGCAGCGGGATCCCGAGCAGCCACGCCGCGGCGAGGCCGCCGAGCACGAGCGCCAGCGCCTGGCCGGTCTCCACCGCGAGCACGCGGCGCACGGCCACCACGAAGGCGGCGCAGGCGAGGATCCAGGCGGCGAGCCCAGCGAGCGGGCCGACGAGGGGCAGGCTCGCGAGGGCGCCGAGCGCCAGGGGCAGGGCCGCGAAGCCGAGCGCCCGCACGAGCGCCGCGAGGTCGCTCGCGATGCCCAGGACGAGGGCGATGCCGTGGATGGCCACGACCCAGAGCAGCCACGCGAGGGCGGCCCCGGCCACCGCTCCGAAGAAGCCCGCGCCCCCCGCGCCGAGCCCCGAGAGCCCCTGGGCGAGCGCCACCCCGATCGCGACGGCGATCGCCTGCCCCGTGCTCTGCGCGTCGGCGGCCACCTCGGCGAAGAGCTCGGCGTCGAGCGTGGCGGCGCGCGAGAGTCGTTCGGGCAGCGGCGCGCTCATTCGCCGAGGATCTTCTGCATCCAGCCCTCGAGGACGCCCAGCACCTCGCGGTGCACGTCCTCGGGCGTGCGCCCCGACTTCTTCGCCACGCGGAACGCGTGGTCCGCCTCCTGGACCACGTGGAGCTGCGTCGGAGCCCCGACGCGCGCCAGCGTCTGGCGCAGCGTCGGGAGGTCGCAGTGGCGGTCGCGGGCGCCCTGCACGAACAGCATGGGAGCGACGATCCGGAACAGGCTCTCGGAGCGCACGGCCTTCGGCTGATCCTGGGGGTGCAGGGGGAAGCCCAGGAAGAAGAGGCCGTCGAAGCGCAGCCGCGCCGCGGCGAGCTGCGCCACCGCGAGTGCGCCCTGGTTCTTGCCCCCGACGAAGATGTGGGCCGGCGCGGCGCTCGGATCGCGGCCGAGGACGCCGAGCGCCGAGCGCAGGCAGCGCTCCAGAACCGGGAGCGGGTCCACGCGCCTGCGCTTGGCCTCGGCGAACGGGAAGTTGAAGCGCAGCGAGAGGACCTTGCGGTCGGTGAGCGCCCGCTGGAGGTCCACGAGCTGGGGGTCGTCCTTGTCGCGGGTCTGGCCGTGCGCCAGGACCACCCCCACGCGGGACCCCGTGGGCCACCACTCGGGAATGCCCAGCACCCCCGACACGGACTCGAGCTCGTGGCCCGGCTCGTGCAGCGGGATCCGGACGTCTTCGTAGCGTGCAGTGGGCTCCAACTCCTCCCCTCCGGGGCATCCCTTATACCACGCCCGCCCGGGCCGCCGGGTGGGGGTACGTCTAGCTTAGCTAGATCGGGCCCCGGGGAGGGGTTACCCTTCGCCGTTGCAAGCCCTCGGAGACACGGTGGAAAAGGTCCTGATCACGGGGATCGCGGGGGGGCAGGGGCGGTTGCTCGCCCGCCGGCTCCTCGAGAACTACGAGGTGTGCGGCGTGGACCGCGTGCCCTGGGAGGGCCACCCCCGTGGCGTGACCATGCACGAGGTGGACCTCCGCAAGCGGAAGTTCGAGGACGTGATCCGGACCGAGCTGCCCAGCGCCGTGGTCCACATGGCCTTCATCCGCCACTTCCGCGCCGACCCGCGCACGCGCCACGACGTGAACGTGCGGGGCACCAAGAAGCTCCTCGACCACTGCGTGCACTACGGCGTGCAGCAGCTCGTGGTGATGTCGAGCGGATACATCTACGGCGCGCTCGCGGAGAACCCGTTCTACATGGACGAGGAGCACGCCCCGGAGGCGAGCCGCTCCTACCCCGAGATCCGCGACCTGGTGGAGATGGACGCGCTGGCGGGCGCCTACCTGTGGCAGCACCCGCACATCCGCACCTGCCTGCTGCGCCCGGTGAGCACGCTCGGCTACTTCGTCCACTCGCTGGTGGGCGCGTACCTGCGCCAGCGGCGCATCCCCACGGTGCTCGGCTTCGACCCGATGATGCAGTTCATCCACGAGGAGGACGTGTGCGAGGCGATCGCGCTCGCGCTCCAGCACAACCTCCAGGGCGTGTTCAACGTGACGGGGCCCGGGGAGGTGCCGATCCACACCGCGATCCGCGAGACGGGCGGGCGGGCGATCCCGCTGCCCGAGCCGGTGCTGCGGCTGCTCTTCCGGCGCCTGTTCGCCTGGGGGATGTGGCCCTTCCCCGAGGGCGTGATCGACTACCTCAAGTACCCCGTCACGCTCTCGGGCAAGCGCTTCATCGAGGCCACCAAGTTCCGACCGCTCTTCGGCCTCGAGGAGATCTTCCACAGCCTGCAGCGGTGAATCGCATGGCCCGCAGACGATCCGGCGTGACGCGCGCCCTCGCCGACCTGGCGGGCGCGCTGGTTCCCCTCTCGGTGCGCGAGCTCGAGCGCGAGATCGCCGACCGGGTGAAGAAGATCCCGACGCCGCTCAACGACTACGGCTTCGATCCGTACGGGCTCCATCCGCAGACCGCGCTGAAGCAGATGATCCCGTCCACGCTGCTCTACCGCTGGTACTTCCGCGCGAAGACGCGCGGCATCGAGCGCGTTCCGCGCGGGCGCGTGATGCTGGTGCCGAACCACGCGGGCCAGCTCCCCTTCGACGGCGCCATGCTGGGCGTGGCGATGCTGCTCGAGGCCGAGCCGCCGCGCCTGATGCGCGCCATGGGGGAGTACTGGATCCCGCGGCTCCCGTTCATGAGCGTGGCCGCGGCGCGCTCGGGCGCGCTGGTGGGGACGCCCGCCAACTGCAAGGCCCTGCTCGAGGCGGACGAGTGCGTGGCCGTGTTTCCCGAGGGTGTGCGCGGCATGAACAAGCTCTGGTCCGAGCGCTACCAGCTCCAGCGCTTCGGGACGGGCTTCCTGCGCCTCGCCCTGGAGACGCGCTCGCCCATCGTGCCCGTGGGCATCGTGGGGTCCGAGGAGCAGCAGCCGAGCCTCGCGAACTGGGAGCGGCTGGGGCGCCTGCTCGGCATGCCCGCCTTCCCGGTGACGCCGACCTTCCCGTGGCTCGGTCCGCTGGGGCTCTGGCCGCTGCCCGTGCGCTACCACATCCACTTCGGGGCGCCCCTGCGCTTCGAGGGATCCCCGAGCGACGAGGACGCCGTGATCGACGAGCACGTGGGCGCGGTCCGGCGCGCGATCGAGGAGCTGCTGCGCGAAGGGCTCGCGGAGCGCCAGGGCGTCTTCCGTTGAGCCGTCGGCGCGCGAAGCGGGTCTTCATCCTCGGCGGCGGCGCGTCCCTCGGTGCGCACCAGGTGGGGGCGCTGCGCTTCCTCGAGGAGCAGGGGATCCGCCCGGACGCCATCGTGGGATCCTCCATCGGCGTGGTGAACGCGTGCGTCTACGCGAGCGGCGGCGTGGAGCTGCTGGAGCGCGCCTGGACGGGGATCGGCTCCATCGCGAGCGCCTTCCGGCCGAGCCTCCGACACAATCCGGTGACGGGCCTCTCGCTCTTCTCCGCCGAGCCCCTGGCGCGCCGGCTCGAGTCCTTCATGGACTTCGAGAAGATCCTGGCCTCGCCGCTCGAGCTCTCGTTCATCCTGCTGAACCTCTCGCGCGGCGAGGGGCAGTTCGTCTCGAACCGCCACGCGCGCTCGGTGGGCGACCTCGGCGCGCTCGTGCGCGCCGGCTGGGCGATCCCGGTGCTGTTCCCGCCGGTGCGCCACCGGGGCGAGTGGTACGTGGACGGCGGCTTCGCGTGGAACGTGCCGCTGCTCCAGGCCGTGGAGATGGGCGCGACGGAGATCTACGTCCTCGCCGTGGTGGCGCCGTCGCTGCCCTTCCAGCGCTCGTTCCGCGGGCTGCCGGGCTACCTCGTGCGGCTGGCGGACGTGATGTGGCGGACCCTCGCGAACGTGGGCTTCCTCACCACGCGCATCGATCCCGACGGCACCTATCGCGGCGTCCCGGTCACGGTGATCCACCCGACGGAGGAGCTCGCGGGCTTCGACCTGCGCGGGCTCCTCTCGGCGAGCCCGGCGCGCAGCCGCCGGCTCATCAGCGCGGGCTACCGCGACGCGAAGCGCGAGCTCTCCCGGCGCAGTCGCAGCGCCGCGCGCGCGGTCCCGACCGACGCCGCGGTGCCCGAGGTGGTGCCGGCGTACCGCCAGGAGGTGGCGTGAGGCGCGCGCGCGCGCGCCTCGCCCTCGGCGGGGCGCTCCTCGCGGGGAGCCTCGCGTGCCCGGCGCACCTGCCTCGTCCGCTCCCGCCCGAGGGTTTCTCCCTGCCGGCGCTCGGCGCCGGGCGGCCGGAGCGCGTCGTGCTCGTCTCCATCGAGGGTCTCGTGCCGGGCGCCTACCGGGCGGCGCCGGACGGGGTCTCGGGCATGCCCGTGCTCGCCGCCCTCGCGCGGGCGGGCGCGGAGGCCGACGTCGTGGAGCCGGCCGTGCCGGCCTCGGTCTACCCGACCCACGCGACGCTCGTCACCGGGGAGCTCCCGGCGCGCCACGGCATCGCCGCGGATCGGCTCCTCGACGAGCGCGGCGTGCGCCGCGCGCGCTACTCCCACGCGAGCCGACTGCGCGCGCCCACGCTCTGGCAGCGCGCGCGCGAGGCAGGGCTCTCCGTCGCCTGCCTCGACTGGCCCTCCACGGAGGGGGCCGCGGTCGATCTCCTGCTTCCCGACGTCGAGCCCGCGCGCGAAGGCGAGTCGTGGCTCGGCCTCGTCGCCGACGCGGCGACGCCGCGCATCGCCGAGCGCGTGCGCGTGCTCGCCGCCGCCGACCCCTCGCCCGGCGCGGCGCGGCGCGACGCGATCGTCGCGACCCTCGCCTGCGAGCTCGTGGCGGATCCCGCCCCGCCCGCCCTCCTGCTCGTGCGCCTCTCGGCGACGGGCGAGGCGCTGGAGCGCTGGGGGCCGGGATCGCCGGAGGCGCGCGCGGCCTTCACCCAGGCCGACGCCGAGCTGCGTCGCCTGCTCGGCTGCCTCGACGCGGCGGGTATCCTTCCCGCGAGCGCGGTCGCGGTGGCGGGCGACCGGGGGGTTCTCGCCGTGCACACGGTGATCCAGCCGAACGTGGTCCTGGCGCGCAGCCAGCTCCTCTCTCCGGCTCGCTCGCTCGGGCGCTGGAACGCGATCGTGCGGTCCAACGGCGGCTCGGCCTTCGTGTACGCGGTGGACGAGGACCGCGCCGTCGAGGCCCGGCGGGCGCTCGATGGCGCGGTGGCGGAGACGCGCGCGTTCCGCGTGGTCTCCGCGGAGGAGCTCTTCGAAGACGGGGCCGACCCCGAGACCTGGTTCGGCCTCGAGGCGACGCCGGGCTACGCCTTCGGCGCGAAGGCGACGGGCGCGCTGCTGGAGCCGGCGGGGGTGCGCGGCGCGTCGGGGTACCTGCCGGGGCACCGCGAGATGCAGCCGGCCTTCGTGCTCTGGGG
>DASRUS010000134.1:0-3539 GCA_035687825.1 Myxococcota bacterium
CCGGGCTGAACCCGCTGCGGCCAACCCTCCTTCCGGCGTCCTCCACGCCCGCCCCGCCCTTCGTTACCCTCGCGCGCATGCGGCGGCGCCTTCTCTCCCTCGGCTTCTGGCTCTTCCTCGCGGCGAGCTCCATCGCCCTCTTCCCGGTGGCGCTCGCGATCTGGGCGCTCAGCGCGCCCTTCGATCGCCGACGCGTCCTCCTGCACCGCTTCACCTGCTTCTGGGGATCGCTCTACACGTGGCTCAACCCCGCCTGGCCGCTGCGCCTCGAGGGGCGCGAACGAATCCGCCCGGACGAGACCTACGTGATGGTGGCGAACCACCTCTCCCTCCTCGACATCCTGGTGCTGTTCCGCCTCTTCACGCACTACAAATGGGTCTCGAAGATCGAGAACTTCCGCGTGCCCTTCATCGGCTGGAACATGCGCCTGAACCGCTACATCGAGCTCAAGCGCGGCGACCGCGCGAGCGTCGTCCAGATGATGATGGCCTGCGAGGCGACCCTCGCGGAGGGAAACTCGATCCTCATGTTTCCCGAGGGCACGCGCTCCCCGAGCGGAAAGCTCCGCGCGTTCAAGCCCGGCGCCTTCGAGCTCGCGCTGCGCGCGCGCCGGCCGATCCTCCCCATCGTGATCCGCGGCACCTCCGACGCGCTTCCCAAGCGCGGCTTCGTCCTGCGCGGCCGCCACCCGATCCACGTGCGCGTCCTCGAGCCGATCCCGTGGGAGAAGTTCTGCGAGCGCACGAGCGACGCCCTCAGCGCCGAGATCCACGCGCTGATCGCCGCGGAGCTCGGACCCGACGGCGTCGCCTCCGGGTGACGAGCCCCGCGCCGCCGACCTCCGCCGAGCCCGTGATCCCGGTCTTCCGCCGGACGCGCACGGTCGTGGCCCGCGACCTCGACGTCCTCGACCACGTGAACAACGTCGTCTGGCTGCGCTTCGTGGTGGAGCTGGCCGAGGCGCACTCGAGCGCCCTCGGCCTCGACTTCGCGTCGCTGCGGCGGCTGGGCGGCGTCTGGGTGGTGCGGCGCCACGAGCTCGACTACCACCGCTCCGCCAACGACGGTGACGAGATCGTCGAGGAGACCTGGGTCTCGGCCGTGCGCGGCGCGCGCTCGGTGCGTCACGCCCGCCTGCGCTGCGCGCGCACGCGGGTGCTGCTGCTCACCGCCACGACCCAGTGGGCCTTCGTGGACTCCACCTCCGGCCGGCCGCGGCGGGTGCCCCCGGAGCTCGCGCGGCGCTACGCGCTCGTCGCGGAGCCGCCCCCCTGAGCGATCAGGGCCCCTCGGCGTCCGCGGCGTCGCACAGCTCGCGGAACGACGTGTCGAGGTGCACCACGAAGTCGTGGAGATCCGGGAAGAGATCCCAGTCCGCCGAGACACCCCAGTAGAGGCCACCGCTGTAGCTGAAGAGCGCGATCCCGAGCCCTTGATTCGTGAAGAGTGGCACCATCGGATAGGTCTCGGTCATGCGCGCGCCGAGCAGGTAGAGCGGGATCTGCGGACCCGGCACGTTCGTCACGATGAGATTCGACGCGCGCCCCGCCATGCCGAGGCGCATGGCGAGCGTGATCAGCGTCGGCGCGGTCCACTCGCTCACCGACGCCAGCACCTCCGCGCCGAGGGCCTGCTTCGACTCCTTCAGGTCGCCCATCGCCTTCGACACCGCGGCGAGGCGCCGGCGCGGGTCGCGCTCCGCGATGGGGAGCGGCGCGATCATGGACGACACGCGATTGCCGAGCGTCCCGCGCTCGGCCTCCGAGCGCACGCTCACCGGGCAGAAGGCGCGGAAGTCGAGGCCCTTCTGACGCCCGTACGAGAGGCCGCGCTGCTCGAGGAAACGGCCCACCGCGCCGGCCACCGTGGCGAGCACGACGTCGTTCAGCGTGCCGCCCAGGGCGCGCTTCACGCGCTTCACCTCGTCGAGGTCGAAGGCGAGCCAGTCGAACATGCGGTGGGCCCCGATGGCCTGGTTGAGCGGCGTGTCCGAGGCGGGCCGCAGCGCGGACCCCAGCGCCTGGGCGAGGCCGGCGACGCTCTCGCCGAGGCGGGCGAACGCGGGCTGCGGCGAGCGCAGCGCGGCGCCGAGCGCACCCACCGCCCGCAGCGGCGTGGCGACGCGGCGCAGCGCCGCGTCGCGCACCAGCACCGCCCGGCTCGGCGGCGCGTTCGGGAGCCAGCGCGGCGCTGCGTCGAAGGTCTTCTCCGGGACGGGCGAGAGCAGCGCCTGGAGCAGGTCGATGCCCGAGACCCCGTCCACCATGCAGTGGTGGACCTTGCTCACGAGCGCCATGCGGTCGTGCTCGAGGCCCTCGACGATCCACACCTCCCAGAGCGGCTTGCCGCGGTCGAGCTGCTGGGAGAGGATGCGACCGCACAGGCGCTTCAGCTGTCGCTCGTCGCCCGGCGCCGGCAGGCTCGTGTGGCGCACGTGGTAGTGGATGTTGAAGCGGTCGTCGTCCACCCAGACGGGGTGGTTCTCGAACGGGATCCACTCGATGCGCTGCCGGTAGCGCGGGATCCGGTGCAGGCGCGCCTCCACGTAGGCGCGGATCCGCTCGATGTCGATGCCGCCCTCGGGGCGCATGAGCGGCTCCGCCTCGAAGAGGAAGGCGCCCGCCACGTGCATGTGGGTGGTCGGCGATTCGAGATCGAGGAAGCTCCGGTCCTGGGCGGACAGGCGATCGTAGAGGGCCATGGGGACCTCCGGCTCGGCCGGGGCGAAGGCCGGGCCAGTCTACCGCAGGCGCGCGGCCCGCACTCGCGGCGCGGTGACCGCTACTCGGCGGGGGACGCGAAGGCGGTCGCGAGCTGCATCGTCACGTCGCGCGAGGTGACGGGGCGCGTGGGGTCGTCGCTCGGGGGCTTTCCCCCGTGGCTGCGCAGGCGGAGGTCCACGCCGACGGCCTCGGCCCGCAGCCGGCCCACCCGGCACTGCTCCCGGGGGCGATGCGCGAAGGCGTCGAGCCGGAAGTGACGGAGCGCGTTCTGGTGCGTGATCTGGTCCACCTCGGCGTCGGGCACGCCCTCCAAACTTTGGGCCAGGATCTCCGGGGCCCGGGGCCACGTCGTGTCGGAGTGCGGGTAGTCGCACTCCCAGGTGATCGTGTCGAGGCCGATGGCGTGCCGGTTGCGCACGCCCACGGGGTCGTGGATGAAGCAGGTGATGAAGTGCTCGCGGAACACCTCGCTCGGGCGCTTCCCGCCGAAGTCCTGGTGCGTCCAGCGGTGATGGTGCTCGTACACGTAGTCGGCGCGCTCGAGGAAGTACGGGATCCAGCCGATGCCGCCCTCGGAGAGCGCGATCTTGAGCGTCGGCCAGCGGCGCAGCACCCGCGACCACAGGAGATCCGCCGCGCAGCTGAAGATGTTGATCGGCTGCACCGTGATCATGACGTCCACCGGCGCGTCCATGGACGTGAAGCTCATGCCCGACCCCGACCCGATGTGGATGCACACCACGCTCCCCTCGTCCGCGCACGCCTGCCACAGGGGATCCCAGTGCTCGCTGTGCAGGCTCGGGTAGCCGAGCTTC
>DASRUS010000135.1:0-3499 GCA_035687825.1 Myxococcota bacterium
CCGCGAGCTCAAGGCCGCTCTCGAAGGGAGCCTCGCCGCGCCGCCGCCCAACGTGCGGATCGTCGCCACGAGCAACCGGCGCCACCTGCTGCCCGAGCGCATGGAGGAGAACCGCGCGGCGCGCCTCAGCGACGAGGGCGAGCTGCGGCTGACTGAGTCGCTGGAGGAGAAGCTCGCGCTCTCGGACCGCTTCGGGCTCGTGCTCGGCTTACACGGCTTCGATCAGGAGACGTATCTCGCGATCGTCGAGCACTACGCGAAGCAGGCGGGGCTCGGGGTCGCGCCCGACCGGCTGCGCGCCGAGGCGCTGCGCTTCGCCCTCGACCGCTCGAGCCGCTCGGGGCGCACGGCGAAGCAGTTCGTGGCCGAGGTGGCGGGGAGGGAGGCGTTGGCGTCGTCGGTAGTCGATTCGCCCCGCGACCGGAGCCGAGGGGGTCGGCGCTCATGACTCGGCCGCCAACTGAATTGGTCGGCTCGCGTCTGCCCAGTCCGCGCACGGGCGTCGCGTCTTGCGGAGTCCCGTGGCGGCCTGCGTTCTACTTCGCGCCGACCCCCTCGGCTCCGGTCGCGGGGATGGTCCCTGCTGCTCGCTACCCGCACACCTCGGTGATCACGCGCAGCGCGTTCTCGCCCATCACCTGCTTGACCGACTCCTGGGAGTGGCCGCGGGCCAGGAGGCCGGCGGTGACGCGGGGGAACGACGTCACGTCGCCCATGCCGGGGACCGGGACGATCGCGCCGTCGTAGTCGCTGCCGAGCGCTGCGCACTCGACGCCGCCCACCTTCATCAGGTGCTCCAGGTGGTCGAGGAAGCGCTCGACTCCCCCCTCGCCGACGAAGCTCCGCTCCACCGCGACCCCGATCACGCCGCCGCGCTCGGCCATCCGGCGGATCTGGTCGTCGCTGAGGTTGCGTGGGTGATCCTGGACGGCGCGGCAGGCGCTGTGACTCACCACGAAGGGGCGCTCCACGATCGCGAGCGCGTCGTCCACGCCGGCGGCGTTGGTGTGCGCGAGGTCCACCACGATGCGCAGCCGCTCGCACTCGGCGACGAGCTCGCGGCCGAAGGGCGTGAGCCCCTGGCCCTCGAAGGCTGCGACGGTCATGGGATAGGCCGCCTCCGTCGCCTGGAAGTGGACGAGGCCGAGCATGCGCAGGCCGTGCGCGTGGGCGCGCGCGACGTTCTCGAGACGGCCCTCGATGCCCTGGGCGCCCTCGAGGCCCGCGAGCGCCGCGAAGCGGCCCGCGTCGATCGCCGCGCGGAGCTCGCTCCCCGTCTTCGCGAAGCGGAAGCGGTCGGGCAGGCGTCGCTGCGCCTCGGCGATGAGGTCGAGGGTCTCGAGCGTCTGCGCGATCCCGAAGCCCGATTCGGTCCAGGCGAGCACGCGCAGCGGGAGCATGAGCTCCTCGCGCGCCTCGGCCGGGTTGATGACCAGGCCGAAGACCGCGGCGTCGAGGCCCCCTTCCGCGGCGCGGGGCAGGTCGAGGTGCCAGCCGAAGGGAGAAGCAGGGAGCCGGTTGCGGTGCCGCACGCCGATGTCGTAGCCGGCGAGCCGCATCCACAGTGGGGTGTCGATGTGCAGGTCGAGCACGCGGCACTCGCGATGGAAGGCGAGCACGTCGGCGGGAACGGAGTCGTCCGCCGCGTGCGCCCGCCGGTCGCCGGCGAGCAGCGCCGCGGCGCCCGCGAGGAGCTCGCGTCGCGTGATCCCGTGCATGGAGGCGCCCAGGATACGCGCTTGGCGCGCGCGACGCCCGGTGCGATGCTCCCCGCGTGCGCCGCCTCGCGCCGCTCCTGCTCGCGTTCGGCCTCGCGTTCGGCACCGCGGCGGGCGCCGAGGAATCTCCGCCGGCTCCGACCCCGGCACCCGGGCCCGGCGGCGAGGACCCCTCCCTCGAGGCCGCGGACGACCTCGAGGCGGAGCTCCTCCTCGAAGAGGAGGCGAGCCGGACCGCGCAGCTTCGGGATCCCCTCGAGCCCGGGAACCGCGGCGTGCTCTGGTTCAATCGAGGGGTCGACTGGATCCTCGTCGACCCCCTCACGCGCGGCTACTCCTGGATCATGCCCGATCCTGCGGAGCGCGCGGTGCGACGCTTCTTCGACAATCTGGCGAGCCCATCGGTCCTCATGAACGATCTCCTGCAGCTCCGCGGCCGGCACGCCGCGATCACGAGCGCCCGCTTCGTGGTGAACACCACGGTCGGCGTCGCGGGGCTCTTCGATCCCGCGCACCGGCTCGGCCTCCCGGACCACCACTCCGACTTCGGGCAGACGCTCTGGGTCTACGGGGTGAGGAGCGGTCCCTATCTCATGCTGCCGCTCTTCGGTCCCTCCACGGCGCGCGACGGCTTCGGCCGCCTGGTGGACGGTGCCTTGCGCCCCGACACGTGGCTCCTCGGTGGCGCCCCGCTCCTCGTGCTGGGCGTGGGGGACGGCCTCTCGCTGCGCGCGATGCACCGCGAGGCGCTCGCAGAGCTCGAGCGCAGCTCCGTGGACTACTACGCGGCGCTGCGCAGCGTCTACTGGATGGACCGCCAGGGCGTGCTGAGAGCGGCGCTGGACGAGACGGAGGAGACGCAGGGGGCAGAGGCGACGGAGACGAGCGACGTCCCGTCACCCTGAGCTCGCGGGCATCGCTCCGTTCGCGTAGGAGCCGATCTTCGTCTCGAGCTCCGCCACGAGGGCCTCGAAGCCGGAGCGCTCGAGCACCTCGGAGTACTCCGAGCGGCGCAGCGCCACCTCGCTCACCGTGCCGTTGAGGTAGATGTCGATGATGCGCCAGTCTTCGCCGTCCCGGCGCAGGCGGTAGTTCAGGTGCACGGGCTCGTCGTTCGCGCGCACGAGCCGCGTCTTCACGAGCGCCGTGTCGCGCGCCGCGGGCTCGGTGGCGTCGATGGCGAAGCTCTCGCCCGAGAAGCCGTCGAAGCGCGCCGCGTAGGTGGCCAGCGAGAGCTCCTCGAAGGTGGAGATCCAGCGCCTGCGCTGCGCGACGTCCAGCTTGCGCCACTCGCCGCCCAGGGCGAGCCGGCTCATGAACGCGAAGTCGAAGCTCGCCGCGAGGACCGGGGCGAGGACCTCGCGGCGGCCCGGGTAGCCGAGCTCGTCCGCCCGCTGCATCGCGTCGAGGAGCGCCGCGTGAAGCCGCGCCACGACCCCGGCGGCCGGCACGGGGTCCGCGGGTGCGGAGGCCGGGAGCGCCGCGAGCGCGAGCGCGAGCGCCGCGGACCCGATCCCGCGCGCGACGCGCTGCCCGCGTTGCGTCGTGATTGACATGGGGCCGAAAGCTAACGAACACCGCGAGATCTGCTATCCCTCCCGCCGCCCTCCCTTAGCCTTCGGGGATCTCCCACGGGCTCCAAGACCGCCGTCGTGCTCGGACGCTTCGACGAGGTGACCAGCCGGGCGGTCGCCCGTTGGATCGCTGCGGTCGAGCGCCGGCCGGGCCGGGTGGCGCTCCTGGTGCTGGCGGTCACGGTCGCCTGCGGCGTGTACGCGGCC
>DASRUS010000136.1:0-10377 GCA_035687825.1 Myxococcota bacterium
GACCACCCGCACGTCTTCGGCATGGCGAAGGCCGTCGTCGAGGCCGGGGCGGAGCTCGTCGCGTACTTTCCGGAGCAGGCCTCGCTGGCGCCGGTCTTCGCGAAGCTCCACCCGAACGCGCGCCCGGCGCGCACCGCGGCCGAGATCCTGGAGGATCCGCGCGTCGCGCTCGTGCTCGGCGCCGGGATCAACTCCGAGCGCGCGCTCCTCGGCCTCCAGGTGATGCGCCACGGCAAGGACTTCTTCGTGGACAAGCCCGGCGTGACGGAGCTGGCGCAGCTCGACGAGGTCCGGCGCGTCCAGGCGGAGACGAAGCGCATGTACTTCGTCTGCTTCTCCGAGCGCTTCGAGAACCGCGCCACGCTGAAGGCCAGCGAGCTGGTGCGCGCCGGCGCGATCGGCCGCGTGCTCCACGTGATCGGCATGGGCCCGCACCGCCTGAACGCCGCGCACCGCCCGCCTTGGTTCTTCGAGCGCGCGAAGTACGGCGGAATCCTCGCGGACATCGCCTCCCACCAGATGGACCAGTTCCTCCACTTCACGGGCTCGCGCACGGCGCGGGTCGTGGCGAGCCAGGTGGCGAACCACCACCATCCCGAGCACCCCGAGCTCGAGGACTTCGGCGAGGCGCTCCTCGAGGGCGAGGGCGCGAGCGGCTACCTGCGCGTGGACTGGTTCACCCCCGACGGGCTCCCGGTGTGGGGCGACGGGCGCCTGGTCCTCCTCGGCACCGAGGGCACGCTCGAGGTGCGGAAGTACGTGGATCCCGAGGGCCGCCCGGGCGGCGATCACGTCTTCCTCGTGGATGGGAAGGGCACGCGCTATCTCGACTGCCAGGGCGTCGAGCTGCCCCTCGGGCGCCTGCTCCTGGAGGACGTCGCGAACCGCACGGAGACCGCGATGAGCCAGGCGCACTGCTTCGCGGCGTGCGAGCTCGCGCTCCGCGCGCAGGCGCAGGCGCGCCGCCTCGCGCCCCGGGTCGAGCGATGACCGAGCGCCTGCGCGTCGCGGTGGCGGGCCTCGGGATCGGCGCGGAGCACGTCCGGAGCTACCGCGCGCTCCCCGAGCTCTTCGAGGTCACGGCCGTGTGCGACCCCGACGCCGCGCGCGCCGAGCGCGTCGCCAAGGAGTTCGAGGTGCCGCGCGTGATGGCGCGCTTCGAAGACCTCGTCGCCGAGCGCGATCTCGACGTCGTGGACGTCTGCACGCCGCCGCACCACCACTTCGCGCACGCGTCGCGCGCGCTCGAGGCGCGGAAGCACGTGGTGTGCGAGAAGCCCCTGGTGGGGTCCCTCGCCGAGGTCGATGCCCTCGCCGAGCTCGAGAGGAAGAGCGGGCGGCGGCTCATGCCCATCTTCCAGTACCGCTTCGGAGCGGGCCTCCAGAAGCTCGTGCACCTCGTCGGGCGCGGCGTCGCCGGCCGGCACTACCTCACCACGATCGAGATCGCCTGGCGGCGCGGCCTCGACTACTACGGCGCCGCACCCTGGCGCGGGCGCTGGCAGACGGAGCTCGGCGGGATCCTGCTCACCCACGCGATCCACGCCCACGACATGCTGACCCACGTGGTGGGTCCGGTGCGGAGCGTCTTCGCGCGCACCGCGACGCGCGTGAACCCCGTGGAGACCGAGGACTGCGCGTCGCTCTCCCTCGAGATGGCCGATGGATCCCTCGCCACCTCCGCGGCGACGCTCGGCTCGCACAAGGAGATCACGCGGCTGCGCTTCTGCTTCGAGAAGCTCACCGCCGAGAGCAACCCCGCTCCGTACGTGCCGCAGTTCGAGCCGTGGACCCTCACCCCGGCGAGCCCCGAGGTGGAGGTCGAGATCGAGGCCGCGCTCCGCGACTTCGACCCAGGGCCGCAGTGGTTCCCCGGGCAGCTCGCGCGCTTCCACGCGGCGCTCGCCACGGGGAGCGAGCTCCCGGTGACGATCGCCGACGCGCGGGCCGCCCTCGAGCTGGTCACGGCGGCGTATCATTGCGCCGAGACGGGTCGCCCGGTCGAGCTCCCCATCGGGAAGGAGCATCCGAAGTACGCGAGCTGGCTGCCGTCGGCGCGGGGTCCGATCGACTAGGAGGCCACCGCTGACGGGACGGATCCCGGGGGCTCGCTATCCTCGGCGGCGAGCCCCGCAGCCATGGACGCTCATCCCACCGAGTACTGGCACCGCCTCGACGACGGCCGCGTCCAGTGCGACGTCTGCCCGCGCCACTGCCGCCTCGCCGAGGGGCAGCGCGGGCTCTGCTTCGTGCGCGCCTGCCAGGGTGGCGAGGTGGTGCTCACCACCTACGGCCGCTCGAGCGGCTACTGCATCGACCCCATCGAGAAGAAGCCCCTGAACCACTTCCTGCCCGGCACGCCGGTCCTCTCCTTCGGCACCGCCGGCTGCAACCTCACCTGCCGCTTCTGCCAGAACTGGGACATCAGCAAGTCGCGCGAGATGGACACGCTCCAGGACGCCGCCACGCCGGAGGCGATCGCCCGCGCGGCGAAGGCCCTCGGCTGCCGCAGCGTCGCCTTCACCTATAACGACCCCGTGATCTTCCTCGAGTACGCCATCGACACGGCCCTCGCCTGCCGCGAGCTCGGGATCGAGACCGTGGCCGTGACCGCGGGCTACATGTGCGACGCGCCGCGCCGCGAGCTCTACCGCCACATGGACGCGGCGAACGTGGACCTGAAGGCCTTCAGCGAGCGCTTCTACCACGAGATCTGCACGGGGCACCTGGACGCCGTGCTCGACACGCTCGTGTATCTCGAGCGCGAGACGGACGTCTGGTTCGAGATCACGACGCTGCTCATCCCCGGCGAGAACGACTCGGAGCGCGAGGTGACGGAGCTCTCGGCCTGGGTGATGGAGCACCTGGGCCCGGACGTGCCGCTCCACTTCACGGCCTTCCATCCGGATTTCAAGATGCTCGACCGGCCGCGCACGCCCGCCCGCACCGTCATGCGCGCGCGCGAGATCGCCCTCGCCCAGGGCCTGCACCACGTCTACACGGGCAACGTGCACGACGAAGCGGGACAGAGCACGTACTGCTCCGCGTGCGGAGCGAAGCTCATCGGCCGCGACTGGTACGTGCTCTCGACCTGGAACCTCGACGCCGAAGGGCGCTGCAGGTCCTGCGGCGTGCGCTGCCCGGGCGTGTTCGAGGCGGCGCCGGGGACGTGGGGCGCACGCCGGCAGCCGGTGCGACTGGCAGAACTCGCACCGCACGCCTGAGCCCGCGCCGGGCGCCGAGGGGGTCTGCGCGAAGTAGAGCGCAGGGCGCCACAGGCTACCCGCACGAGATTGCGGGAGCTGCGCCGATCGGATCGCCGCTCTGCCGTCCGGTCCGTTGGCGCCCGAGCCATGAGCTCAGACCCCCTCGGCGCCTGGCGCGCGCGGACCACCGAGCGCCGGGCCCCTGCGAGCCCGGCGCTCGTCGATCCATCAGCCCGCCTGCACCTGGATGGTGCGCGGGCGGTGTCGATCGAGCTTCGGCAGGTGCAGCTCGAGCACCCCGTCGCGCAGGGACGCCTGGATCTTGGCCGCGTCGATGCGCTCGGAGAGCGCGAACTCCCGCTGCCAGCCGCCCGTCTGGTACTCCGTGTAGATCGGCGTCCAGCTCGGGTCCGGCTCGCGCTCGGGCGTGGCTTCGATGGAGAGGACTCCCTCTTCCAGGCGCACGTTCACGTGCTGCTCGTCCACGCCCGGCAGGTCCGCCACCACCACGAACTCGTCGGCGCGCTCCAGGATGTCCACGTCGGGCCGGAACCACGTGCCCGTGCGCGTCGGTTCGCGCTCCACCGCGCGCTTCGCGCGGGGCTCGAGCTCCGGGGTGGGATTCGTCGTCTTCTCGATGTCCTTCGCCATGATTCTCCTCCCTAGCTTCCCTGCACCGCGATGCGCCGCGGCTGGGCCTCGGGGGCCTTGGGGATGTGCAGCCAGAGCACGCCGTTGCGGTAGACCGCCTGCGCCTTCTCGGGATCCGCCTGCTGCGGCAGCTCCAGCGTGCGCCGGAAGATCCCGGACTGGCGCTCGCGCCGGTGCAGGCTCGTCTGCTGGTCGTCGGGAACCGCGATCTTGCGCTCGCCGCGCAGGGTCACGCGGTTGCCCTCGATCGAGACATCCACGTCCTTCGGCTGGAGGCCGGGAAGCTCGGCCGTGAGTACGTAGCCGTCCGCCGTCTCGTAGAGATTCACCGGAGGAAACGGAGTCCCGCGGCCGAGGCGGGGCGCTGCGACCAGGCGGCCGAAGACGTCGTCCATCTCCCGGCGCAGGCGGCCGAAGTCCGCCCACGGATCGCCGGGCCAGGGGTCGAAGAGTCGGGTCCACGCCACGTCGATCACCTCCATCATCACTCGCGACCGGCGGCCACGGTGCACGCACCGGGGCGCGGCGGCGAACGCTGTTGTTCTAAGCACGGGGCCGAGGGCGGTCAAGAGCCCGCCTCCCAGGGGCTAGAATGGGGCGCGGAGGGGCGGGGTGAGGATCCTCCTGGTCGCGAATCCGATCTCGGGACGGCGTCACGGCCCCGCGCGGGTGCGAGAGCTCGCCGAGCGGCTCGTGCGGCGCGGTCACGCGGTGGAGCTGCACTTCACGCGCGGGCGCGGCGACGCCCGGGCGCGCGCGCAGGAAGCCGACCCCGGGCTCGAGCGCCTCGTCGTCGCGGGCGGGGACGGCACGCTGAACGAGGTGCTGAACGGCCTCGCGGATCCCGCGAAGATTCCCCTGGCGCAGCTTCCCCTCGGCACGGCGAACCTGCTCGGTCACGAGTTCGACCTGCCGCGCTCGCCCGAAGCGTGCGCCGACCTCGTGGAGCGCGGCCGGATCCGCCGCCTCGACCTCGGCCTGCTCGGCGAGCGCCGCTTCCTCGCGGTGGCGAGCTGCGGCTTCGACGCCATGGTGACCGCGGCCCTGGAGCGGCGTTCGGGGGCGCTCGGCTATCGCGGCTACCTGGGGCCGATCTGGCGGACGCTCCGCAGCTATCGCCCTCCGGCGCTGCGGGTCTCGCTGGACGGCGCGGCCGCGATCCCCGGCGCGCTGATGGTGGCGAGCAACGTGCGGAACTACGGAGGGCTCTTCACCGTGACGGAGCACGCCTCGCCGGACTCGGGGGTGCTCGACGTGTGCGTCTTCGCGAGCGCGACGATCCCGGATCTCGTGCGCTACGCCGCGGCGGGCCTGCGCGGCGGGATGTCCCATCTGCGCGGCGTGACCTCCGCCACCGCCCGGCGCATCGAGATCGAGGCCGACACGCCCGTCCCCATCGAGGTGGACGGCGACGCGTGCGGGACCACCCCGGCCACGATCGAGGTGACACCACGCTGCGTGCCGTTCGTGGTACCCGAGTGACGGCGCGCGACCTCGCGACTAAGCTACGCGCCCGTGCTCCGCAGGAAGATCTCGGGCTCCCGACGCTGGCTCCTGCTCGGGATCGCGGCCGTCGCCCTCGGCCTCGCGATCGGGCGGGCGTGGCAGCGCCGGGATGCGAAAGCTCCTGCGCTGGCTCCGGACCCCACGACGGAGCGCCTCCGGGCGCTCGGATACATCGGCGACGTCCTGGACGATCCGGATCCGACGCGCGAAGGCGTGACCCTGCACGACGCGGGACGCGCCCAGCCCGGCGTCAACGTCTACTGCTCGGTGCACGCGACGGAGATCGTCTTCCTCAGCATGCAGGGGACGCCCCTTCACCGGCTCCACCTGCCGGCTCGGGGCTGGGGCGCCGGCGACTGCATGGTCGAGCCCTACGACGACCGCTCCATCCTGGCGCTGGACGCCCCTTCTCTCGCGAGGCTCGATCGGAGCTCCGTCCTCTGGGTGAGCGACGCCGCTCACCATCACGACGTCTCCGTCGGCCCGGACGGGACGATCTACACCCTGTCCGAGCGACGCGTGTTCACGAATCACGCCGGGGGGCTCCTGCCCGTGCTCGACCATTTCGTCACCACGCTCGACGGGAACGGCCGGATCCTGCGGCAGATCCCCCTGCTCGAGCTCTTCCGCGAGCGCGTCCCCGAGGAGCGCTTCGCCCGCATGAGCGAGGTGCTTCGCGAGGCGGGCGCCGAGAGCCCCGAGTACGAGCGCGAGAGCGACGTGCTGCATCCCAACACGATCGAGATCCTGCCGCGCGACCTCTCCGTGGCGCGCGCCGGGGCCGCGCTCCTGTGCCTCCGTGAGCTCGATCTGCTGGCGATGGTCGACCTCGAGACGAAGCAGGTGGTATGGAGCTGGGGGGCCGGCGAGCTGGACGCTCCGCATCACCCGTCGCTGCTGGACAACGACCACCTGCTCGTCTTCGACAACGGCCGCCGCCGCGGCGCGTCGCGGGTGATCGAGCTCGACCCGGCGACGGGGCGGATCGTGTGGGAATATCGGGGCGACCCCCGGTCGAGCTTCTTCAGCGACGTGCGGGGCGACGCCCAGGCGCTCCCGAACGGGAACGTGCTGATCACCGAGAGCACCAAGGGGCGGGTGTTCGAGGTCACGCGCGCGGGAGAGATCGTCTGGGAGTTCTGGAACCCGACGCGAGGGGAAGGCGGCAAGCGGAGGCAGATCTATCGGATGCTCCGCATCCCCACCGAGCGCTTCGACGCGTTCCTGGGGCGCTAAGCGGGCGGGCCGGCAAGCGCCGAAGGCGCGCGCAGCCAAGGCGAGCCGCAGGCACGCCGCTCAGGGTCTGGCAAGCCGAGCGGAGGGTGGGTGGCCCGGGCTTTTGCCCGGGCCGGGACCCACTGCTACGGCAGCAGCCGGTCCTGCGGTGTCGCGTCGGTCCCGTCGCTCCTCCCGTCGTCGTCCGTGTCGGGATCCACGGGATCGCTGCCCGCCAGGAACTCCCCCAGGAGCGAGAGGCCGTCTCCGTCCGTGTCCGCGTCCGCCGCGACGCGCGTGTTCCCGAAGTGCCAGCGCTCGAAGCCGTCGAGCACGCCGTCGCCGTCGCGATCGCCGGAGTCGCCTCGCTTGAGATCGCGCGCGACCGCGAGCATCGGCACGAAGCGCCAGTCCCTCCAGATCGGGTGGAGCGACTCGGTGTGGGGATCGACGGGGAGCGTGACGCCGCCGATGCCCCCCTCCAGGTGACCGCTCTGGCCGAGGGGGAAGATGAACTCCCCCACCACCGTGGGGCCCACCTCGACGATCTGCTCCCAGATGCCGCGGTTGCCCGTGGGCGTGCGCTCGAAGTCCACGACGCCGGTCAGGTCGAGGGGATGCTCGTAGCGGTCGTTCCCGCGGTTCCCGTCCGACGGAATCCCGTTCGCGGCGAGGCCCGCGAAGGCGTCGCGCACCACGCTGGCCCAGCCCGCGCCGCCGAAGTAATCCCCCGCGTACGCCTGCGCGTACGCGCCCGGGAGGTCGCCCAGCGCGGTGTCGATCGCGTGCTGCACGAGGGCGAGCCCGCGCGATCCGCCCGGCACGCCGAGCGCGCCGGCGAACTCGTCGCCGTAGATCGCGTTCGCGAGGCGGCCAATGAGCTGGTTCAGGAACGAGACCTCACCCGCAGTGGCGGCATCCGCCACGGGATCCACGAAGAAGCGCCCGAGCTCCGGCGCGGCGTCCTGGGTCTCAAGCGCCGCGAGGACCGTGTCCACGGCGGGGTTGCCCCCGTTGCCCGCGACCTGCACCGCCTCGCGCAGGCGCGGCACGAGGAGCTGGCCGAAGCGACCCTTGCCGTCGAGGCCCGCAACATCGGCGTTGAGACGGCGCTGCGACCCGCGGTCCCAGGCGTCCTCCTCGCGCAGCGCCTCCAGGATGAAGGTCACGCGGTGCTGGCGCCCGAAGCCGTTCCCGGGGTCGAGGCGGGCCGCCTTGTTGTTCCAGTTCGCGGTGTAGCCCTCCGCGGGGTTCACCGCCTCGGGCATCGCCACGACCTCGTACACCTCGAAGGCATCGCCGGGCGCGGGCACGACGCCCCAGGGATGCTCCACGCGCAGCCTCGACCCCGAGCCCTTGCGGATGCGCCGCGTCTGCTTCGCACCCACGCCGTTCGTGATGGAGACGATGAACTCGGTCGCGGGCTCGCCGGGGTGGTCGTAGCGCTGGTTGGGCGGGGGCGGCGCGAGATCCAGACCCTGGAACGCGCCCGGCGCCTTGAGGCTCGTCCGCTTCGCCTTCTCGACCACGCCGCTCGCGACCACGAGGGGATTCGGACCGGCGCCGTCCAGGGGAAGCCGAGGATCCTGGCCGCCCTGGCGCACGCGGGAGAGGCCCGACGACCAGTAGCCGATGTTGCCGAAGCGCGAGCGCGCGCCGACCCGGTTCCAGCCGCGGTTGTCGGCGGCGAGGAAGTTGTGCGTGCTCGGGATGAGGCGCACGCCCGCACGGATGTCGGCCAGGCTGCGCGCGCGCTGGAAGTACGCGAAGCCCGACGCGGCGGTCCCCTCCTCGAGCCAGACCGCGGAGTCGATGGCCGCGGCCACGATCTCGTTGCCGGCGCGCACGGCCACGTACACGGACCCGCCGGCCAGGGGCGGCGTCGTCCACGCGGTCGCCACCGTGAGCGTGCCCGGGTCCGGGACCCCCGCGATGGCGCGGATCTGTCCCTTGCCGGGTCCCTCGACGATCGCGACAAAGCCGCCGGCGAAGCCCACGTCGAAGGCGCCGGCGTGCACGAGCGTGGTGGGGCTCCCCCCGTCGGCGGTGCCCTCGGCGTCGCCGAGAAAGTCGATCACGGGGCGCGAGCCCGCGTTCCCGCCGCGGGCGTGGCTGCGCCAGAGGTCGAGGTGGATGTCGCCGCCCGCGGCGCGGATGATCTCCACGCGGGAGGAGAGCGGCGCGGGCGTCCCCTCGTCGAGATAGCGGAGCGCGTCGCCCGCCTCGCCCACGATCGCCTCGAAGAAGGTGTCCACCACCGGGAGCTGCGCGGTGGTCGTCGTGTAGGCGACGTGGTCGGTGTGGCCGATGAGCACGAAGGGCGCCCCCACGAACTCCATGCCCACGCCCGCGATCCCCTGGCGCGTGCGGTTCTCGGCGAAGTGCATGATGGAGGGCGTCTGGATCCCCGTCTGCGGGAAGCCGCCCACCCAGGGATGGCCCGTCGCGGATTTCGCCGCCGAGATCGCCCACGCGTAGCTCCCGAGCATGGGCCACGCGCCGAGCCGGCGTGCCAGGGCCGCGCGGGCCTCCTGCCGGGTCTCCCGGCGGCGCACGCCCTCGAGCCAGGCGTAGCGCGGGAAGCTCTTCGCGAGCTTCGCGAGCGCGGTCGTCGCCTTCGGTTGCGCGAGAGCGACGCCGAAGCCCGGCGTCGTCGGGTCGGGCACGGTCGTAGGCGCGAGCGGATCGACGGCGAAGTTCAGATCGCTCCAGATCTGCGTCCCGGTCTCGTCGCCGTGCTTCGCGACCAGGGCCTGGAGCTCGCCGAAGCGCGCGGTCTCGTCGAAGCCCGCGAAGCCGAAATTGCGGACCTGGAGCACGGCGATCGCCATGGCGAGCTCCGGCGTGAACTGGAAGCCCGCCAGCGGCCGGTCGGGGTCCGCGCCGCCGGGCGGCACGTAGAAGGGATCCACCTGATCCGAGACGTTCGTCGCGTTGCCGAAAAGGTCGGCCCCGAAGCCGAACGTGCGCAGCACGCCCACCTCGATGGGCTCGGGGAGCGCCTTCGCGTAGACCGCCTCGATCGCGTCGTTCACGCCCTTGCAGTACTCGAGCACGAGCTCGCGCTCGCGCGCGGGCAGGTGCGCCCACATGGAGTTCAGCTCCGATGAGGTGTAGCCCGTGAAGCGCGCCTCGAAGTCGAGGTCGATGGTCTCGGGGAGCACCGGGCCGAAGACCTGGAAGATCGTGCCGCGTCCCACGCGGGCGAGGAGGATGATCTGGCCCAGGCGGTCCTTCGCGATCTCGCGGCCGTTCTCGCGCGCGAGCTCGAGGTCGGTGTCGGCCCAGATGTGGGGAAGGCCGTAGGCCGGCTCGCGCACGGTGCGCGCGGCGCCGAGGGCCGCGCTGGGCCAGGTCGCGGCGAGGCCGGCCAGGACGACGAGCATGCAAGGCACGCGAGCCCGGGTTCTCCCGCCCACGGTCCACTCCTCGGAAGCCCAACCGTCCCGCGCCCCTCGCGGCCCGGAGCGTGCGGGCCGGGGGCCTCCCCTGTCAAGCAGAGTTGACAGGGGGTGGGCGGCCGGGGTCAACTGGGCGGGACCCGACGCTGGAGACTCCATGAGGGAGACCCGAGGCCCACTTCGCCCGGATCGGGGACGCACCCGACGTGGCCCGATCCTCGCCGTCGCCCTCCTGCTCGCGGTCCCCGGGGCGGGCTGCTGGCTCGAGCCGTTCCCGCCCCTCGTCGAGAGCACTCCCGCCCACGGGGCGGCGGACGTCGCGCGCAGCGCGTGGATCGAGCTCCGCTTCGCGGCGGATGTCCCCGTCGATTCGAAGGACCTTGTGGTCCTGTTCTGCG
>DASRUS010000137.1:0-10167 GCA_035687825.1 Myxococcota bacterium
GTAGCGGCTCACCGCGTCGATCAGCGCCACGCGGTGGATGGGTTTCGTCAGCACCTGGTTCGCCCCGGCGCGGATCGAGCGCTCGTAGTCCTCGGCGCGCTGGCTCGCGGTGAGGATCACGACGGGCGTGTCCTGGAGCACCGGGTCGCTGCGGATCATGCGGCAGACCGCCTCGCCGTCGAGCTCGGGCATGTAGAGGTCGAGGAGGATCACGTCCGGGCGGTGGCGCTGGGCCAGCTCGAGCCCCTCCTTGCCGCTCGCCGCGGTCAGCACGCGCCCCTGGCGCGCCAAAAAGAGCGACTGGAGCTCGCGGAACATGGCCGCGTCGTCCACGACGAGGATGCTGCGCGTGCGCAGCGCGACGCTCTCGGCGCTCACGGCGTGGCTCCGTGGGGGAGGGCGCTCCCGTCGCGCAGCGACGCGAGCTTCGAGCGCACCCGCCAGCCTTCGTCGCCGTAGCTCCACTCCTGGGTCTCGAGCACGTTGCGCTCGATCAGCGTCTGCATGTCGTAGAGGCGGTAGCTCACGCGCACGCTCGCGGCCTTGCCCCCGTCGCGCACCTCGAGCTCGCCGATGTCGTACTCGCTGATGCGCACGTCGCGGAGCTGCCCGGCCTCGCGGAAGAAGCGCGCGCGGTCGTCCTGCGGGATCCATTGGCTCGCCTTGTCGAAGTTCTGCCAGCGCATGTTCTGCGTGTAGGCGAGCTGCGCCTGCTGGAGGTTGTACTCGTGGCTCCAGGGGTCGATGTGCCGGCAGGCGAGGAGCGAGCCGAGGCCCGCGAGGCACAGGAACGTCTTGCGCATGCTGGATCTCCCTCCGTGCGTTCCCGTCCGGACGCGCAGCGCGCGGGTGCGCAAGCGGTAGCCGAGCCCCCGGGCCGCGCTCCAGATTTTGTATCGGCAGGGCCCGGACCCGGGCTTTAGCGGTGATACCTTGGGCCCGGGGAGGCCAGGCCATTCCGAGCTACCTCGGGATCGACGTGGGCGGGACGAAGCTCGCCCTCGCGGTGGGCGACGCGGACGGCCACGTCCGCGCGCGCCGGCGCCGCGCCACCGAGCCCTGCGGGCGGCCCGAGGCCGATCTCGAGCGCATCGTGGCGGACGCGCGCGCGCTCCTCGCGGAAGTGGGGCTCGCGCCCCACGAGATCGCGGCGATCGGGGTCTCGCTGCCCGGCCCCCTCGACCCGGTAGCGGGCGTGATCCACAACCCGCCGAACCTGCCCGGCTGGAAGGAGGTGGACGTGCGCGGGCCCCTGGCGCGCGCCTTCGGGCGGCCCGTGCACCTCGAGAACGACGCGAACGCGGCGGCGCTGGCCGAGTGGCGCTTCGGCGCGGGACGCGGCTTCCGCCACCTCGTGTACCTCACCATGTCCACCGGGGTGGGGGGCGGGCTCGTCCTCGACGGCCGCCTCTACCGGGGCGCTGGCTGCCAGGCGGGCGAGTTCGGCCACGCACCCGTCGAGTGGGAAGGCGAGTTGTGCCCGTGCGGGCAGCGCGGCTGCCTGGAGGCCTACGTGGGGGGCGCCGCCTGGATGCGGCGGCTGCGGCGGGTGACGCCCCCGGGCAGCCGCGTGGCCGGGCTCGCAGGCGGCGTGGAGCACGCACTCCCCGAGCACGCCGTGGCCGCGGCCCGGGAGGGCGACGCCTTCGCGCTCGGCGAGATCGAGCGCTGGGTGGAGTTTCTCGCGCGGGGGATCGTCCAGATCGTCTTCGGGCTGGCACCCGAGGTCGTGGTGCTCGGCACCATCCCCACCGCGATGGGGGAGGAGCTCTGCTTCGCACCGCTGCGCCGGAAGGTGGCGCGGCACGCCTGGCCGCTCCTCACGGAGCACCTCGCGATCGTGCCCGCCGCCCTGGGCGAGGATCTTCCGTACCTCGCGGGCCTCGCCGCGGCCTTCGAGGCGCAGCCGTAGGAGCCCGGCGCGAGACGCCGGGTCTCGTCTAGCCGCGCGCGTCGCGCTCCGCTCCGCCGGGCTCCGCCTCGCGCTGCACCTGCTGCAGCACCGATTGCACGTGCGGGATCCGCTCCAGCGCCTTCCGCGCCACGCCCAGGATCCGCTCCACCGCGGCCGCCATGGCGTGGCTCGCGGTCTCGTGCGCGCGTGTGTTCTCGCGGATCGAGTGGATGCGGTCGCGGATCGAGGTGACGCTCGTCGTGATGAAGCGGCTCGAGTCGATCTGCTCCTCGGTGGAGCGGTGCACGCGCCGGCACGTGTCGAGGGCCTGCTCCGCGTTCTGGAGCAGGCTCTCGCTGGCGCGGGACTGCTGCGACACCGCGGAGCTGATCTGCTGCACCATGGCCGACGTGGTCTGCGCGGCCTCCGCGACGTGGCGCGAGTTCCGCGCCTGCTCCCCGGTGGCGCGCGCGATCTCCGCCACGCGCACGCTCGCCTCCTGCGCCGAGCCGCGGATGAGACCCAGCGCCTCGCCCGCGCGCTGCGAGCGCGCGACGCCTTCCTCCACCGCGCGCGTGCCGGCCTGCATGGCCTGGAGCGCGTTGCCGGATTCTTGCTGCACGGCGTGGATCAGCGCCGCGATCTCCTTGGTGCTCGACGCCGTGCGCTGCGCGAGCGTCTTCACGTGGTTCGCGACCACCGCGAAGGCCTTGCCCTGCTCGCCGGCCTGGGCGGCGATGATGGCGGCGTTCAGCGACAGCAGATTCGTCTCCTCGTTGATGCCGCTGATCACGTCCACGATCTCGCCGATCTCGGCGATGCGCTGGGCCAGGCGTTCGAGCACGTGCTTGGCGTCGCCGGTGAGGGTGCGGATCTCGTGGATGCCCTCGATGGTGGCGCGCACCTCGCGGCTGCCGGCCTCGCCCTCCGCGGCCACCTGCTGCGTCAGCGCCGCGGCGCCCTGGGCGTGGTCGCGCACCTCCTGGATGGCCTGGTCCATCTCGGCCATGGCCGCGGCGCTCTCCTCGGCCATGCTCTGGACGGACTCCCCGCTCTCCGCCACCTGGCGGATGCTCGCGCTCATCTCGTGCACGGAGGCGGTGGAGGCGTCCACCGACTCCGAGAGCGCGCCGGTGCTGCGCGCCACCTCGTCGATGGAGCTTCCCATCTCGAGGACGGCGGAGGAGACGGCCTCGGCCGCCCCCGCCAGGTTCTCGACCTCGCCGTTGATGCGGCGGATCGAGGCGTCGATGTGGGAGAGGAGCGACGCCGACTCCTCCACCGCGGCCTCCTGCTCCTCACCGCCCCGGGCGAGATCGTCGAAGGCCTGGGAGAGGCTCGCGGGGAGGGCGTGCAGGCGCTCGGCCATACGCCGGGTCTGCTCCTGCGCCTCGGCGTAGGCGGCGCAGAGCTGGTTGAAGCCCTCGACGGACGCGTCGGGGGCCACGTCCCGGGGCAGGAGGAGCGCGGGGGACTGGCCCCGCGCCACGGCGGCGAGGGCGCGTCCGACGCTCTCCGCGCCGGCGAGGGAGCCCGCGAGCCGCCAGGCCACGAGGCCCGCAGCCGCGCCCCCCGCCGCGAGGGCGAGGACCAGGCCGAGGAGCGGGCTTCCGCCCAGGAGCCAGACGAGCGCGGGCGTCGCGCCCACCCCGACGAGCGCGGCGGTCGCCAGCACGAGGAGCGGCGCCCGCAGGCCGGGCTCGCCGGTCAAAGGTTGGAGCTCCATGACCCCCCCGATGGATGCACGAGAACGGCTGGAGGATCGGCCCGCCGCAGCCCGCTCTTGAGACACGCGGAGCCCCGGAGGGAGAACGCGGCTCACGCGGGGTGCGCCGACTCCGTCACGGCCCGGGCGAGCGCCGCGAAGCGCCCCTGCGCGATGGCGGCGCGCGCCGCCTCCATCAGGCGCAGGGTGAAGCGGAGGTTGTGCACGGTCGCGAGCCGCGCGCCGAGCATCTCGTTCGCGCGCAGGCAGTGGTGGATATACGCACGCGTGTGTCGGGCGCAGGTGGGGCAGTCGCAGCCGGTCTCGGGCGGGCGGGGATCCTCGCGGAAGCGGGCGCTCCGCACCGCGAGCGTCCCCTCCCGGGTGAAGAGCACGCCGTGGCGCGCGTGCCGGGTGGGGACCACGCAATCGAAGAGGTCCACGCCCGCCGCCACGCCCGCGACGAGGTCCTCGGGCCGGCCGAGCCCCATCAGGTAGCGCGGGGCCGCGGCGGGCAGCACGCCGTGCGCTTCCGCCACCAGCTCCACCCGGCGCTCGCGCGATTCGCCTAGGCCGAGTCCCCCGTGGGCGTAGCCGTCGAAGCCGAGCGCCGCGAGGCCGCGGGCGCTCGCCAGGCGGAGCTCCCGCGACACGCCGCCCTGCACGATCCCGAAGAGCGCCTGGTCTTTGCTTCGGTGGGCGCGCTGGGAGCGCTCCGCCCAGCGCAGGGTGCGCTCCATGGCCACGCGGCTCGCGAGCTCCGCGTCGGCGCCGCTCGCGAGCGGCCGGCACTCGTCGAGGACCACCGCCAGGTCCGCGCCGAGCGCCTCCTGGACCTCGACGGCGCGCTCCGGGGTGAGCAGGCGCCGGCGCCCGTCCAGGGGCGAGGCGAAGGCCACGCCCACCTCGTCCACGCGCACGCGCCCGGCGAGGGAGGTCACCTGGAAGCCGCCGCTGTCCGTGAGCCAGGGCTTCCCCCAGCCGGTGAAGCCGTGGAGCCCGCCGAGCCGCGCCACGGCGTCCTCGCCCGGGCGCTCGTGCAGGTGGTAGGTGTTCGCCAACAGGATCTGCGCGCCGATCGACTCGAGCGTCGCCGCGTCCACGCCGCGCACGGCGCCGTAGGTCGCGACGGGCAGGAAGGCCGGCGTCTCCACGACACCGTGGGGTGTATGCAGGCGGCCGCTCCGCGCGGCGCCGTCCCGGGCCAGGATCTCGAAGGCGAAGCCGGGCTTCATCTCACGCGCAGAGCATGGCGTCGCCGTACGAATGGAAGCGGTAGCCGGCGGCCACGGCCTCGGCGTAGGCGCGGAGCACGCGCTCGCGGCCGGCGAAGGCCGCCACGAGCAGGAGCAGCGACGAGCGGGGCAGGTGGAAGTTCGTGAGGAGCGCGTCCACCACCCGGAAGCGGCTCCCGGGGCGCAGGAAGAGGTCGGTGCTCCCGGAGCCCGCGGCCACGCGAGCGTCCGCCGCCGCGCGGGCCTCGAGCACCCGCGCCGTGGTGGTGCCCACCGCGACGACGCGTCCGCCGCGCGCACGCGCGCGCGCCACGGCCTGCGCGCAGGCGGGCGGCAGGTCGAAGGGCTCGGCGTGGAGCCGGCCCGCGGCGAGGTCCGCGTCGCGGAGCGGCCGGAACGTGCCCGGGCCCACGTGGAGCACGACCTCGGCGCGCTCCACGCCCCGGGCCGCGAGGGCGTCCAGGAGCTCGCGCGTGAAGTGGAGCCCCGCGGTCGGCGCGGCGACGGAGCCCGGCTCGCGCGCGTACACGGTCTGGTAGCGCTCGGCGTCGCGCGGGTCGGCGTGCGGCCGCCGGATATAGGGCGGGAGCGGCGTCTCGCCGAAGCGATACGGCGAGGCGTCGCCCGCGAAGCGGAGCACGACCTCGCCGTCGACCGACGGCGCGGCCTCCGCCTCGATCCCGTCGGTCGCGTCCCCGAAGCGAAGCTTCGCGCCTTCGCGCACCCGGCCGCGCACGAGCGCTCGGAACTCCCCGGAGCCCGGCCCCGGGCCAAGGAGGATTGCCTCCACGGCCCCGCCGGTGCCGAGCTTCGTGCCCCGAAGCCGCGCCCGGAGCACTCGCGTCACGTTCACGACCAGGAGGTCGCCGGGGGCAAGGAAGCTGGGCAGATCGCGCACGTGCGCGTGCCCGATCCCGCCGGCCGCGCGGTCGAGGACGAGCAGGCGGGCCGCGTCCCGCTCGGGGGTCGGGTGCTGCGCGATCCGCTCGGGGGGCAGCGCGTAGTCGAAGTCCGCGAGCTCGGGAAGGGCGGGCTCGCTCGGCTCAGCCGCCACGGCCCGCCTCGGCCGCGAGCGCGGCGGAGAGGGCGGGCGCGTCGGCGATCGCGTCCCAGGAGAAGAGCGCGATCCCCGCCGGCCCGGCGGCCTCCGCCTCGCGGAGCTGCTGCGTCGCGCGCTCGGGGCGGTTCGCGAAGAGCCAGGTGCCGAGGCCGATCCACACGCGCGATCCCCCGACGCCGCCCACGAAGGCGCGCGTGTTGTAGTGGACCAGGCGATCGTCGAGCGTGTAGAGCATCGCCACCGCGAAGCCGAGGAGATCCTGCTCGAGCCAGCCGCGCCAGTCCTGGAAGAGCGAGAGGTAGGCGCGATCCGGATACGCCCAGACGGCGGCGGAGAGCTCCACACCGGCGCGCTTCGCGCGCGCGGCGTCGCGGATGCCCTGCACGACCCCCGTCACCTGCTCACGCCGCCAATCGTCGAAGCGGTTCGCATTCGCGGCCGACGCGCCGAAGGGGGCTTCGAGCCCGGTCTCCGCGCGGAAGCGCTGGCGCGAGGCCTCGCCGAAGCCGAACTCGAGGCCCACGCCGAAGCGCGAGCCGGGGATGAAGGGCAGCACGTCCGGGTAGCGGATGTAGTCGAGGTGCAGGCCGTCGAGCGTCGGGTAGCGCTCCACCAGCTCGGCGAAGGTGGCGGCGAGGTGCTCCGCGACGCCCGGCGCGCCGGGATCGAGCCAGAGCGCGGGCGTCCCCATGCGGTAGTAGCGGCGGTCGGGCTCCGGCACCTCGAAGTCGGGGTAGTCGAGGAGCGAGCGGCCGCTCCGGTCCACCTGGACGGCGCTCGGGCCGAGCGTCTGCACGATGGGCGCGGCGCGGTTCCCGGCGAGGGAGAGCACGTTCACCCAGGCGTGGACGCGCAGACCGCGCTCGTGCGCGCGATCCAGGAGCTCGGTGAGCGTGTCCCGGCCGTGCGCCGCGAGGATCGCGCGGTGCGGCCCGGCGTCGGCGTGCGACGAGTCGAACCACGCGCGGCCGCCGCGGTAGACCTGCACGAACAGGTCGGTCGCGCCGAGCCGCGCGGCGTCCGCGAGCAGCGCGTCGATGCGCTCGGGGTGCTCGAGCACGCGCTGCGAGCCCTCGCAGAGGACCCAGAGCGCGCGGCGCGGCGCGGCGCGCAGGGGCTCGACGTCCACGGGCAGCGGAGCCGAACTCACCGGCGCCGGGGCCGGCACGGCGGCCCGGGGCGGCGCGGAGGGGACCGGGTCCCCGCAGCCCGGGGCCGCGGCGAGCGCGATCGCGAAGCCGGCGGGGATCATGCGGCGGAGCACGTCCGGCGGAGGCTAACGGAGGCGCCGTCTGCGAACAACGCGCCGCGCGTTGACAGCCGGGATGCCTCCTTCACACTCCGCGCTCGTGGACCGCGTGCACGGAGCCGGGAATACGGTGGGCGCGGGCCGACCCGCGTGGATCGCGCGGCGCGGAGTGCGCGTGCACCGGATCGCGGCGCTCGCCGCCTGGGCGGTGCTCGCCGGGTCCGCGCTCGCGACAAACCTTCGGCCCTCGCTCGCCTCCGTCGAGCCGGGCCGGCCCGGGGTCGCCTTGCGCGAGGCGCTCGCCGCCGAAGCCCGCGGCGATCTTGTTGTTGCGGAGGCGGGCCTCGCGGCCGTCGGCCGCGCGCACCCGATCGTCGCGGACCACGCCGAGCTCCTGCGCGTGCGCGTGCTCCTCGCGGCGGGGCGCGCTCGCGACGCGGCCAGCGTCGCGGAGTCCGCGCTCGCGGCGCATCGCGCGTCGCCGCTCATCGGCCGCTTGCTCGAGCAGCTCGGCGAAGCGCAGCGGGTCCTCGGCGACGAGGCCGCGGCGCGCGACGCCTGGACCCACGCCCTCGCCGCGAGCGGGGACGCGGAGCGGCGGGCCAGCCTGCTAGTCGCGCTCGCGAGCTCCTTCGAACGGGACGGTCGCGGTCGCGAGGCCCGGGGGCGCTGGCTCGAGCTCTGGCGCGACCTGCCCGCATCGCCCGAGGCCGCCCAGGCGGGCGCGGCCCTGGACCGGCTCGAGGCGCCGCCGGGGGCTCTGCGCCGCTCGGCGGCCGACCATCTCGAGCGGGGCGAGGCGCTCTACCGCGCCCTCCACAACGAGGCGGCGCTCGCATCCTTCGACCGGGCCCTCGCCCTCGGGCTGAACGAGCGGGGCACCGCCCAGGCGCTCGAGCGGCGCGCGCACACGCTCTTCCGACTGCGCCGCTATCCCGAGGCCGCGACGGCCTTCGACCGGGTGGACGAGCCCGCCGCAGCGATCGAGCACGCGCGCGCCGTCGCGCGCGCCGGAGACGTGGCCGCCGCCGTGCAGGAGCTCGAGGATCTGACGCGCACGCTCGGGGGCGGCCAGGCGGAGCGGGCGCGCTACGTGGCGGCGATCCTTCTGGAGGACGAGGAGCCCGCCGACCGCGCGCACGCGCACTTCACGGCGCTCGCGGCGGACGCGCGCGACCCGGCGATCCGGCGCGACGCGCGCTGGCGTCTCGCCTGGGGAGCCTACCGCTCGGGCCGCTTCGAAGAGGCCCTGGTCGAGCTCGATCGGCTCGAGCCCCTGGACGCCGAGGGCGCGGCGCGGGCGCAGGTCCGCTTCTGGCGGGCGCGAGCGCTGGAAAAGCGGGGCGACCCGCGCGCGCGCGACGGCTTCGCCGCGCTCGCCGCGGAGCTCCCCCTCACGTACTACGGCTGGCGCGCCGGGGCGCGCCTCGGCGCGGACGCGGGCGCGAGCGCGGACGGTCCGGCGCCCACCGACGGCGTGCGGCGGCTGCAACCGCGGGAGCTGGAGCGGGTGCGGATCCTGGTGGAGGCGGGGCTCCTCGACGAGGCGAAGGCCGAGCTCGAGCTCCTCGCGCGCACAGGGCTCGCGCTCGGCGACCGCCTCGACCTCGCCGGGCTCGCGAGCGACGCCGGCGACCTGCACCGCGCGCAGCGGCTGGTGGCCGACGCGTACCCGGAGGATCTGGCGAAGGGTCCGCGGCCCGGCCTCGAGGAGCTCTGGTGGATGGCCTGGCCGTGGGCGTATCCGGACGCGGCCCGCGACGGGGGCGTGCCGCCCGAGCTCGTGCGCGCCGTGATGCGCGAGGAGAGCGGCTACCGGCCCGAGGTGATCTCGGTGGTGGGCGCGCGCGGTCTGCTCCAGATCATGCCCGACACCGGCGAGCGTCTCGCGCGCGACCTCGGGCTCGCCCCCTTCGCTCCTGACGACCTCTTCGACCCGCGCGTGAACCTCCGTCTCGGCACGCACTACCTCGGTGAGCTCTCCGCGCAGTTCGGGGGCCGGCTCTCCGCCGCGGTGGGGAGCTACAACGCGGGGCCCAACGCGGTGGCGCGCTGGATCGCGGCGCGCGGCTCCCTCGAGGACGACGAGTGGGTCGAATCGATCCCGTACGAGCAGACGCGCACCTATGTGAAGCGGGTGCTGCGGAGCCTGCGCGCGTACGAGATCCTGTACTGAGCGCGAGGCAAGCCGTGACGGACGCCCTCTGGCCCGAGCCCTCGACGCCGCGCGAGCTCGACCTCGTGGGCCTCGGGCAGAGCTCCATCGACCACGTGGCCCTCGTGGACGGACTGCCGGAGTTCGCCACGAAGGAGCCGCTCCTCGCCTACGCGCGGCTGCCCGGCGGGCAGATCGCCACGGCCCTCCTGGCCGCGGCGCGCCTGGGCCTGCGCGGCGCCTTCCTCGGCTCGGTGGGCGACGACGAGGCCTCGCTCGCCGTGCTGGCGCCGCTGCGCCGGGCGGGCGTGGACGTCTCGGGCGTGCGCGTGCGCGCGGGCACTCCCACGCAGCTCGCGATCATCCTTGTGGACCGGGAAAGCGGCGAGAGGACGGTGCTTTGGTATCGAGATCCGAGACTCCGCTTGAGGTCGGCAGAGCTCCGGCGCGACGAGATCACGCGGGCGCGCGCCCTCCACCTGGACGCGGGCGATCCCGAGGCGTCGGCCTGGGCGGGCAAGGTGGCGCGGGAGGCGGGCATCCCGGTGCTGCTCGACGCCGACGCCTCGGGGCCCGGCGTGGACGCGCTCCTGGCCACGGTCGATTTCCCTATCGTCTCCCGCCAGTTCGCCGAAAAGCACTTCGGGACCCGCTCGGTGCGGGAGGCCCTGCGCGGGCTCGTGGCTGCGGGGGCGCGGATGGGCGTGGTGACGCTCGGCTCCCAGGGTGCCTTCGCGCGCCTCGGCGAGCGCGAGATCCCGAGCCCCGGCTTCCGGGTCGAGGCCCGGGATACGACGGGGGCGGGCGACGTCTTCCACGCCGCCTTCGCCTGGGGGCTCCTCGAGGGGCTCTCGCCGGAACGGGTCCTC